>DFBZ01000006.1 GCA_002366835.1 Gammaproteobacteria bacterium UBA3067 | reverse complement strand
AGCAGCCTTCGCCCTCTATTGCATAACAAAGAAATCATAAGCTGGCTAAATCAGCTATATTGTTCTGGTTATCTCTACTTCGATTTAGAACTTTAGCGCCCGTCTTTACAACTTTTTGGTTTTACTGCGAGGGATAAAATCAAAGTTAGCCCGGTAGCCTGGCTGCAACAAAAGTAAATGCTTCGACTCATAAGAACCCAGGTTTTTATTGAAGAGCAACATGTTCCTGTTGAATTAGAGTGGGACGATGCGGATCAGGATGCCTTTCATTTTCTAGGGTACTTTAACCAAGAACCCGCTGCCTGCGCTAGACTGCTACCTACTGGCCAAATTGGCCGAATGGCCGTGCTAAAACCTTTCCGCGAAAAAGGACTTGGTAAGGCTCTGTTAATAAGCGTTATCAATTATGCCGAAGAAAAAAATATTGGGCCTTTATTTCTGCACGCACAAAATCAGGCCATTCCATTCTATAAAAAGCAGGGATTTCAGATTCACGGTGAGGAATTTATGGACGCAGGCATTGCCCACCATGAAATGCTTTACGACCCTAATCCTAGTGCCTAACAATCTAGAGAGTAAGTGAAATTTTTAAGGTTACCATTAAGCGATCGACCTTATCGAAAAAGAGTTTGCCATCATCCTCTCTTCTGCGGCGGTGACATCAACATAGCGGCCCGGGGTGAGAGCGAAGTCGTATTTTTTAATACCCCCTAAATTTACGCTAACGCAGAAACCGAGAACATCTGGGTTGGGTTAGCGGCTTTGCCGCGTAACCCATATATGGGGCCACTTAGTTTCGCAATAACAAATTGATGCTTGGCTTGAGGAATTAAGCTCCATCCGTATATCCGGCTTTATTTTTGAGAACTCTTCGTCTCATAGCCCCAATGGTATTTGCTCTCTAACACAAGGGAAAACCGAGTCAGCCAAGAAAGCTTCTTATTAGGCTATTTAGTTAGCATCCATTGCCCCTGTTCATCACTCGCTTGACCATCATCCACCAGCTTAAGCAAGTGGGCACGTAAGGACTGCTGAGCAATAGGGTGCATAAAGGGAGGAACATCGTCGTAAACCAAGGGGGTCAGGTCAGCAATAGATTGTCCGGGGCAAGAAAGAAGCGCAGCCACTACCTTGCTCTCTCGGTTTAAACGGTGTTTTATGGTTTTTTCGACCTCCTCATGGGCATCAGTAATTAAATTGCCATGAGCAGGAGCGATAGTCGCAATGGGGTAATCAAACAGCAACGAAAGGGACTGCATGTAATGCGACATATCACCATCCGGTGGCGCGATAACGACAGTGGTGCCATCCATAAGGTGATCACCAGAGAACAGTAACGCCTCCTCCTCCAAAAAATAACACAAGTGGTTCGATGCGTGACCAGGGGTGTGAATGGCAGTGAGGGTAAACTCATTCGTTTTTATACTATGGTGGTGTTCAAATAACCTATCTGGGCTAAAGCCTTGATCAAAGGATGCTCCTTCGATATCGCAGGGCATGCCGATCACTTCAACATCCGAGCCCAGTCTCTCCTTTAACAAAGTGGCTGCAGGGGAATGATCTCGATGAGTGTGTGTCACGAGTATCCAGCGAATTCGGCCTGTAAGCTCATCGAGCAGCGTATCAACATGAGCAGCTATTTCCGGCCCAGGGTCAATGACAGCGAGTTCGGACTTGCCGACAATATAGGTATTGGTTCCTGGGCCAGTAAATGGGCCGGCGTTAGGGGCGAGCAAACGCCGAACCAAGGGAGAGAGTTGAGTAATCTTGCCAGAAACAAGAGCAGCCATAAGCCATTTCCAGTGGTTAAATTAGCGGCACCAACTTACCACAGCAATGGGAAAGGGGGCAATATGCAACCTTTTCTGAAAGTCTTAATCTAGCAGGCTGTTGAAATTCTACTGACTTGGCCATCTACTGCGTTAAAATCGCACTCAAAGTACCCAAAGCGTTTCACGGGGCAGGCTCTGCTCATTTACACGTGTAAACTCGGCTTTAGCATCCTGCGTCGCTCTCGGCCTCTGTTCCCGACTCGGCTCTACCGGTTCCGTCCATGGAACCGTACCTCCCCCATCCATGGGGTCGTCCGCTTTTTCGCTTGATTTTGCCTTATATCTGACTCAATTCAGCGAATTTCAACAGCCTGCTAGAAGAAGCAGCGATCGATATAAAAGCGCATTAAGAGGGTTTCGATATATCTCTCTGCTCAACATGAGTCATTGCGTTTTGACAAGCATCAATAACCTTATTACTCATCTCGGCAGCTTCTTGCGGGGAAAGATAGAATGTCATATCGACATCGTAACGAATATAGCGAGGCGGCAAGTGGTTAAGAGCAACACAAGCGATATCAGCCACCCTACTAGAGTCAATGTCGGCACCAAACTCCTCAATCAGATACTGAACTACGAGCTTTTCGTAATAATTATGTACAGATTCAAATTCCATAAATATTTTCTTTAACTTACCATTAGACTTATCGTTACAGTCGACCGATTTAAGCTCCACCTCAAACTTATAGAGCTAAAAACGGCGCATATAAGCACGCAAACTCAATCACTTCCTCCAGTGTAGCAGACAGTTACATGCCGCAACAAAATTTTGAAATTCAATCCAATATCAGAAGTATGCATCAACATTCCGCATCTATACTTAACACTAGTGATGGACTAATACAGCCTAAGCCTTACTCATTTTGCAACGTAAAGCATTCATCCATTGGGCCTGCTTACCGACACTTTTTGTGATAAAAAAAAGCAATAGACATGAATATTTAATTACCCTTTATAGCCTCCAAAATAACATTGGCCGCCAAGGACACCTTAAAATGACGAACAGATGTTTCCCAAAAATCACTTTCGGAATAATTACCCTTCTCGCTATTTTTTCATCGACCAGCGTGATGGCAGAAAGTGAAGCATTTAAACGCGCAGTAAAGGTATTCAAACAAGGTTATAACGAGTGCACTGAAGCGCAACGAATTCGGTCTCAGGATATAAACCAAGCAACAGCGAAATTTTCCAAATACCTTGAAATGAAAGACAAAGCAGCAAAAATTAACTCATCCATTCTCACAACGAAGTTGCATAACATATCGCGAGAAATAGAATATTGCGAAAAAGCGCAACAAGACATATTGAGATCTAAGGCTTTCCCTATCATGGAGAGCGCACTAGAAGCGTGCAAAAAAAGCAAAGAACAACTCGTAAAGGCTAATACAGAAAATGCCACAAACTCTTATAAAAAATATGAAGAGCTCTACCAAAAAGCGATCGGTGTAACCCCTTCTATCGAAAAGGTTAGCTCCATTCAAATCAGGACAGGAAGGTGTAATAAGCTTAAAAAGAAAATTGTAACTGCTGAAGCATAGCTTAAAAGAGTTAAAGCGAGATAGGCAGTAGATCACAAGACAATTTCAAGCGTATTGCAATCC
>DFBZ01000170.1:8480-9435 GCA_002366835.1 Gammaproteobacteria bacterium UBA3067 | reverse complement strand
ACATTGACCGTAACCATCTTTCAGGACTACCAAGGCGAGTATTTCATCAGATTCGTTGTAACCATAAGCAGTGTCATTTTGGACAAAGTTGTAAATTGCTCCATTTTTTTCGAATTCAGAAAAGCCTTTCCATTTGTAGCTTCCAACCAACTCTTCAATATCAGGATGTCCAAAATCAAGAAGCTTGGCTTCTCTTAAATACCTTTTCACGTTTATTTCGCTAATGTCTTACAACTCAAGTGATAAGCTCTTTGATGACGTCGGAAACCAATCCCGACTTCTGAACATATTTTATGCCTCGCTGTTCGAGCTCAGGAGCAAACTTGGGGCCAACTTCGCCAGCAGCCAACAAAGTCACTTCTTTGTCAGAAAGAAAAAACGCGACCTTAGGCGCAGCTCCTCTACCAACCTGTAGAAAAGGGTTGTCCAGAACCCCCAGTGGTTCTCCCTGTTGATCAAACAGTAAGTAACAGCTTGCACGGGCACCACGCATGTCGACCTGAGCATCTATTTCCGATGATGTTGCGGCGATTGCGATTTTCATTCTTCAATTCCTCCATCCATGTTTGGTAAAAAGTAACACTGTTTCCGCAGCATCGGAAACGGGGCTCTTTAATCAGACACCACTCCTTTATCCTCCAACGATTGCATAACAGCGCCACTCACGATGGCAAAGCCAATCAGGTACAGGCAAAGCAACAATGTATAGCCAACCCCAAAATAGTGGATCATGAGCGGCAAAAGAGGAAGTTTGACTGCCCTGCTATAGAGCAAAGCAACCATCAAAGCACTTCTCATGCCTTGTTGTTTAAGATCAGCCAGTAAAGCGTACCAGGCGTAGATGGGCCCGGTGGATAGTATCCCAGCACCGATGGCAATGAGCCACCCCTTCCAACCGGACTGCTTACCAAGGTATTTCTTAATCCTTTTAGGGCTAATAAAAAGATCGGTTATG
>DFBZ01000170.1:0-8392 GCA_002366835.1 Gammaproteobacteria bacterium UBA3067 | reverse complement strand
CCTTTGCCTACGGCGTTGTTTCGTGCCTTCTTCATTCAATCAGTCGCAAGGTGAATACCACCAAAAAAGCCACAGCAAGCGCTGATACAAAGCTGATCAAGTTGCGGTATATGGCAAAGCGTTTACCCAACAACAGGGCTTCCGCCGGCAGTTGCACGATACCCACTGTCACCCAGCTGACAATTAAGGCGGTCACGGCAAACAGGCTTGCGCCCGCGGCCAGTAATTCACCGCCGAGCACGTAACTCGCCACTGGGTGGCCCGCCGCTATACTGCCGATGCTTGCACCGAGAAACGCATCGAGAGAGCCATGACCGGTGAACACGGTTATTGAAACCTTGTCCTGAACAATAGTCATCGCCCAACTGGTCAACAACAACATCCCCAATAAGATAGGCAAGACGTTAATGAATGTCCGTACTGCCTTGTTTAAGCTTCCTTTTATTCTATCTATCAGCATAACTAAACCTTTCTTACCTTAAGTCCAGCCTTCAAGCAATTTGCGAATTCGGCATCATCTTGTCTCGGCATTCCCATTTTTGGTGCATATCATAATAAGGGTATGTGGGTCTTAAACACCTTTCTTCGACCATGATGTTGCCGGTGTATTGGATTGAGTAGAACGTGTTTTGACGGCTAAAGCAATCTGCTTGCTCTTCGGCACTCAAGCTATTCTATGGCGGGACAGCCCCGAACAAGAGGTACTATGGAGGGCCCTCCATGAAATTGATCACTTGTGCGGCCTCGCCAACCAGTGGCAAAATCACGCTGCTGAAGCAGGTTTCCAGAGGCTCCTGAGGGAAGGTCTTAAGCCGACTTATCTCAAAGAGGACGTTCGGTGTGTCGATGAGGTTAGGTTTTTTCGCAATGAACTTGGTATCCGAGCAAAAAAGGTCTAAACAGGAAAGTTGTGTCTCGATCACAGTCACGTATTGATCTTAAAAGATGCGACTGCATGGGCGGAGGAACAACAGGCCGAAGTTTAACGGCGCCGTCGTCTAGTGTATCATCGGCCCAATGCTGGCGCGGGAATGAGGTGTCGAGATCGGTTTTTTGCACATCCTTGCCTATAAGGGCATGGTGAAGCAATCACGGGCAGCACTGAATCTTGGGTGCCGCTATTTCTTTCTCCCCCGTTATTACATATTGCAAGCATGGCACTCTGGTCTGATCAATACGCTGACTAAGCGTGATGGTGGCTACCATGTGCGGCTGGAGGGTATATGGCTGGGCTAAACTCTTTTTCCAATACCAAGCTTATTGTCGCTTTTTCTCCTGAGCCGACGAAAAGAGACCAAGACCAATGAGCACTTTAGCGTGGATTATCGGCAGCAGTCTTCTGATGAGTGCAATCGCGCTGGTCGGTAGCGTTACGCTCCTGCTTAAGCCGTCAACGCTCGAACGGATTATTTTGCCCCTGGTCTCCTTCGCTGCGGGGTCATTGATAGGTGGTGCTTTCTTTCACATGATTCCCGCAGGCATTACCCAAATGGGGAGCACCACCGCTTTCTACTGCTGGATTCTAGCCGGTTTCATCGTCTTCATGGCACTTGAACAACTACTGCATTGGCACCACTGTCACCGGGCCGATGCGGAATGCAAAAAACCATTGACCTATCTGATTCTCATCGGCGATGGCCTACACAACTTCATTGGCGGACTCGCTATTGCAGGGACATTCCTGATCGACATCAGACTGGGCATCATGGCCTGGCTCGCGGCGGCCGCACACGAAATTCCACAAGAGCTGGGGGATTTTGGCGTGTTGATTCACGGCGGTTGGAGCAAGCGCAAAGCTTTGCTCTTTAACGTTCTATCGGCGCTGACATTCCTATTGGGCGGGCTGGTGGCTTATATGGTCTCATTTAACATCAATATCGCCTTTTTGATTCCTTTCGCTGCAGGCAATTTCCTTTATATCGGTGCGTCGGACCTTGTCCCCGAGGTCAACAAGCACGGCGACCTGAAAACCAATGCCACCAACTTGATAGCATTTATTTTTGGTGTCGGGCTGATGTTGATTATCAAAGTCGTACTTGAGTAACAGATCGGCGTCACCTATCTGCTTAGCTCGACACCGCGTTGCTCTAATACCTGTAGCAGCTTTTCCAACGGATCGATAAACTTCTGTACCCCCTCCCGCTCAAGCTGGTCGGTAACCGCGGCAAGATCGATCTCCACGTCACCTAATCGGTTGAGAACTTCACGTGCTTTTTCCAAATCATCCTCCAAGCACAGAGCTGGTTGGCCGTGTTCGCGGTAGGTAGCCACTGTCTCAACGGGCAGGGTATTTACAGTGTTAGGCCCGATGAGCGCCTCGACATATTTCACGTCGCTGTAGCTCGGATCCTTGGTCGAGGTGCTGGCCCACAACAGTCGCTGGTGACGCACACCCTGCTGAGCCAAAACATCCCAACGTGACTCCGAGTAGATACCCTTGAAATCTTGGTATGCAAGCCTTGCCGAGGCGATGGCGGCCTCTCCCCGTAACCCCTTGGTGTCCGCGCCATTGCCAGATTGCGCCAAGGCGTCCAGCTGTTTGTCTATCAACACGTCGATGCGACTCAGGAAGAAACTGGCCACGGAGGCGATGCGATCTATAGGCTTGCCAGCCTTTACACGGTCTTCCAGACCAAGGAGATATACCTCAGCCACCTCACGGTAGCGCGGCAGACTGAACAGCAAGGTCGCATTGACATTGATGCCTGCAGCGGTGAGCTCACGTATGGCGGGCAGCCCCTCGCGGGTCGCCGGCACCTTGATCATGGCATTGGGTCGGTCGAACGCTTGCCATAGACGTTTGGCTTCGCGCACCGTAGCTTCGGTGTCATAGGCCAGATGGGGCGATACCTCCAGACTGACAAAGCCATCACCACCCTCGGTCTGGTCGTACACCGGCCGCAACAGGTCCGCGGCTTGCTGCACATCCCCCAGCGCCAACTGCTCGTACATATCCATCGCATCAGCACCACGGACGACCAAGGCTTTTATCGCATCGTTATAGTCATCGTGCCCGGCGATAGCCTTTTCGAGAATGGCGGGGTTAGAGGTGACACCGCAGATGCCGTCCTCTTCGATCAAGCGGCGCAGTTCGCCGTTTTCGATAAGGTCACGCTGGATATAGTCAAGCCAGATGCTCTGCCCCAGTTGTTTTATGGTTAGCAATGGGTTTTCCGCCATGACGTGTCTCCTTAGATTCAACGAATTTTATGATGGACAATATTCACATCATAAATACTGACTGAAGCGGACGCACTGTTATGATGACTCTTTGTAAGCGCCCATTAATCCGGGTTATTCATCAATCACATTAAGCTATTCATAATACCCCCAACGTAAAGGGAGATAATTATGAATATCGCAAGCAATCCATGCCCAAACCCCATTAACGGCGCACTCTTCGAGAAGATGAGCGCGGGGCCATCGATAGCCAATTGCTGTCTATTCTACAACGTTTAAGCGTTCAACCTGAAAACTGGATTGATTCCCTCCCTCTCTCTCTTTTAGGAATATTTCTTTGATGCAGCAGGCGCGCTATCTTCTCTTGAGCAATTCAAGGAAAGGAAAAATAGGCAGCGATCTGAGAAGGGGGATATAGAAGAGCCTGTTGCTTGGATCAAAGGAAAGGGGGGCCTCGAAGAAGCTGTACGGTTAGGCTGGGTCTTTTTATCCTCTTTTAAAAAATAGGATGTCTTGTTGCGATGTCATTTTTTTATTTTTTGTATTGACGGTGATCACCGATCACGTATTTATTGCTCTTTTATCTGGTATGTTCTGTCTTATTATTAAAATAAGTGGCTGTCGTAATATATTCTCTACACCCTCGTTAGGTAAATTTGTATAAGGCGCTTGTCATGTTAAAGTGAATACACTGTGAATCACCAATCCGTGGCTTGCAAAGTTAACTAAACAACTTTTAGAGGAATACAATCATGTCTATTCGCATCGACGATATCGCACCAGACTTCACTGTAGATTCCACAGCTGGCAAGATCAATCTTCACGATTGGATCGGTGATGGCTATGCCATCCTGTTTTCACATCCAAAGGATTTTACACCGGTATGTACTACCGAATTCGGTGCAGTTGCTAGGCTTGCACCTGAATTTACCAAACGTAATACGAAAGTCATGGGTGTATCTGTGGACAGCGTTGAAGAACACATAAAATGGAAGCGCGATATCGAGGCCTTTTCCGGCGCTCCTGCCAACTTTCCGATTATCGACGACACATCTTTGCACGTATCCAAACTGTACGACATGCTGCCTGCCGGTGCCTATCTGGAAGAAAACCGTACGCCAGCCGACAGCGCAACTGTGCGGACTGTGTTCATCATAGGTCCGGACAAAAAGGTTCGTCTGACCATGTCCTATCCGATGTCAGTAGGCCGTAACTTCGCGGAGATTTTGCGTGCTCTGGATGCCATCCAGATCACTGACGGTGCATCTATCGCAACGCCCGCTGACTGGGTTCCTGGTCAGGACGTGATCGTGGGGCTGGGCCTGAACGATGAACAGGCGAAAGAAAAGTTCGGAAATATCAATATAAGACTGCCTTATTTGCGATTGACAAAAGCCCCGAAAAAGTAAGCGCCTGAGCAGGAAAAATCAATGTCGGAGACATTAAGTAATACGCTTGTAGAAGCTATAAATGATGAATACAAGGCGCGCGCAACATACCTTCATGTGATTGGTAAGTTTGGTGAGATACGGCCATTCATTAACATCGTTGAAGCCGAAGGTCGCCATATAGAAGCTTTATTACCTTTGTTTAGCAAATACGAAATTGATGTACCTGAGGATAATTGGTATGCACGTATTCAACCCCCGGATTCTTTAATTGAAGCATGTCGCGCAGGTGTTGAAGGCGAAATAGAAAATGCAGAGATGTATGACAGGCTGCTTGATGAAACAAAAGAGTACCCCGATGTTCAGCAATTACTCATGCAATTACAAAAAGCATCAGCAGAAAATCATCTCCCTGCTTTTCAACGTTGTGTAGAAAGAGGCGTAAAGTCTGGTGATGGTAGAGGGCAAGACCGGCGGTGTGGTCAGCACTTTAAATAAGTATTAAATGGAAAATACTTTCTGGACAGCACTTCTTGTCAGCTCGTTAGCAGGCATTTATACCATACGTACCTATGTCGACTGGGACAACGTAGAAAAAAAGGCGAATTCGCCTTAATCAGGACGAAGTCAACTCATGGGGCCAGGAATAGGTGTTGGAGTGCTGGGGGCAGCTATTTCCCACCAGTACCCATAGGTTGCAAACACTTTTAGCGGCTGCAAGCAGTGAGCTTGTTCGGAAAACATACCAGGAAAAAATTGAAGAGTGGTGTGTAAGCGCCTATTAATCAGGGTGCTTGTCGCTTTGCCCAGTGAAATGGAGTGGTATTGAGTTAGTTCATTTGCACGGCACCCTCAGAAGTGAGCTTGAGAGTCGAGCTGTAAATTTATTCTTATATAAAACAAAGAGGTATACTTGTTCAGTCATTTGACGGTCATTTGATAGATATGGCTGGAGGCTGATGCCCCCTGTGGGTAGAAGCATGAAGTCCAACGGTTTTCTATCTGCTGTAAGACACATAAGAAAATGGATACAGACCATTGATGATAGTCACACCCCCTCGGCGCACGCCTTGCCGATGAGCCGAATAGGCGGCATTATTCGGCTCATATTATGATCTGAATACCTGAGGCTATTTGGCTCATCGCACGTCTTTACCCGCACTAAGGAGTCCTATGCTTATCTGGCAGCAACAGAACTGGCCACAGTTTCAAACTGATGTAAAGCTGATCGATGGTGTTGGCGCTACAGCAGCAATTGGTTGCAAGTACAGGTGGATTACCAGAAGGTTTGGAAAAGCAGGCAGAGCTGGATGCGCTGGTTCAAAGTGCCATCAAGACCTCTGAGATTGAAGGGGAAAGCCTCAATGTAGGGTCGGTGCGCTCCTCTGTGGCGAGGCAATTGGGGCTTGAGCAGGCAGGTTTGCCCAATGCAGTCCGGTATGAGGAGTCTGTGGTCGAGATGTTGGTTTCAGCCGTGAGCGACCTTGAAAAGCCTTTGACCAGTAAACTGCTTTGCCAGTGGCAAGCAGCGCTTTACCCAGAGCCGCCCCTACTGCGTAGAGTTGCGATCGGTTCGTTCCGTGATGATGCTCAAGGCCCCATGCAGGTGGTATCGGAGCGACGGGGAAGAACCGAGGTACGCTTTGAAGCGCCCCCCGCAAAGAAACTAGCCAAAGAGCTGAAATCTTTTTACGCGGCCTACAACAGCCCTTCTTCTGCACAGCATGGCGTGATTAGGGCCGCTATCGCCCATTTGCATTTCATTACGATTCATTCATTTGATGACGGCAATGGCCGAGTAGCGCGAGCACTGACCGATAGAGCCTTAGCGCAGTATGAAAACAGCAGTGTTCGATTTTATTCTTTGAGTGCTGCCATTGAGAAAAACAAAAATAGCTACTATCAAATATTGGAAGAGACACAAAACTGCCGCAATAAACAACAGCAGCATCAGCCCCTGGATATTACCGAGTGGGTGCTGTGGTTTCTGGATACCCTGGAACAAGCGATGAGGGATGGTTTATTGCGGATTGAGCGCGTGTTGCTGAAGGCTCGCTTTTGGCAGCGACACGCGCAGACCCTATTATCTGAGCGACAGCTGAAAGTATTAAACCGACTGCTGGACACCTATGGCCTGGAGTTTGTTGATGGGCTTGCCGCCCGGCACTACCAAGCTATTGGCGGTGGCAGTAAAGCAACCGCAACCCGCAACCTTGCCGACCTGGTGCAAAAAGAATGTTTGCAACCACTGGCGGCCGGCGGGAGGAGTGCTAGATACCAAATTTATCAAGATAAAGCAGAGATCAAAAGATAAGCGCATCTGAAATAGTCAATAAAGTATGGAACTACGCCCATGTTCTGCGTGACGACGGCGTAGGCTACGGCGACTACGTCGAACAAATAACATTCCTTATCTTCCTGAAAATGGCCGACGAGCGAGAGTCCTCTGGCCAACAAGTGGCTGTACCAGATGCCTACATGCTCATCGGTGATCAGCTACAACTTGGTAAGGATGGCTCGCCTGCAGTCTGGCTAGCTGGCGCTAACGATACAAGCACTCGCGATTAGAGGCTTATTTGCAAAGTCCTAGGATTCTCAGTGCCTAAAAAACAGCAAGTAAATTAAACATTAACCTTTTTCGGGGAGAAGCACCCGAATCAAACACCCAATCCCATATGCCACTTTCCACAGCAGAATAAATTAAGGCATTTTACTCAAAATAACCTGTTTATGGATGGGCACTAGCTAAGCCACTGAATAAATGCCAGAAAAAACATTACCCTTTCTTTAAAAGTGGTAAATTTCCTTTCATACGACGTAAAGTTTTGCGTCGTATGACGTATTCTGTCCAGCAGGTCAAAATACAACCATATTTTTCCCAATAAAAACAACATGATGAGATGTTTGGTTATTTTTTGCACCATGCTTCCACGTCGCACGACGTAAAACTTTACGTCACTTACTTTGATTTATCCGAAAAAATTATTACTGTTCGAGAGGGCACTGAACAAAGATGCCGCTCAAGTTTAATAAGATTTCCAAGCCACAGTCGCGCCCAGCCCTGAAATCCGTTCGCATTGTTATTCGACGCAAGCATTGCAGCATTAAGACAGAACGTATTTATTCAGTATGGATTTGCCATTTCATCCATTTTCAATATAAACATCACCCTCAGAAAGGGGGGGATGAAAACTGAGGCCTATCTATGCCACTTGCCCGTTTAAAGAAACAGATAACTACTCAAGCACCTCGCTATACGATTGTATTTCCCGCTTCATTTCTTCGGCCCAGTCCAGCCAGGTTTGCTCTATTCTGATACCGAGCTGCAGGGTATGGTACACCATACGATATTTTGAATGGGCTGGTTCTTTCAGGTTTTCGAGCATACTTGAAATGCCACGATAGCTGCTAAGCTTGGCTGAATGATGGCCTTGCTGAACCTCCAATTCATGAAGCAAAACGCTTTTTGTTGTATGTTTCGCCGCAAACAATTTGATCAACAGTGGATCTTTTAGCATCATTTCTTTTGTCGGTTCCGACATCCAGGTTTGCAGTGCTTGCTCCCCCGCTGTGGTCATTTCGTAGATATTTTTGTCTGGCTTTCCCATCTGGGCAATCGCTTCAGATTTCACAAACTCTTCTTTTTCTAATTTATGTAGCTCTCTATAAATTTGCTGGAACGATGCAGTCCAAAAGAAGCCCATACTTTTATCAAATCTTTTTGCTTGATCGTAACCAGAGCTTTTTTCGAAATCCAGCATTGCGAGTAAAGCGTATTTCCACTTGGCCACTATCCTACCAGCATTTGTGATAGGGGCGTTCCT
>DFBZ01000028.1:14975-19759 GCA_002366835.1 Gammaproteobacteria bacterium UBA3067 | reverse complement strand
CGCTACACTTTTAAATAATATACACAACGATCATTATGATGATCTCGAAAAACTCAACGACTACCGAAAAAATAACAACACCCTTGATGCACAGCGTTTACTGCATACACTAAAAGGCATTGCCGCTACGATCGGTGCAACAAGGCTTGAAGAAAGCTGCGCAATTCTTGAAAATCAAAAACCTTATCAAAAAGATGCATTGGCTAAATTTAAGCAGAATTTTCTAGTGCTTATGAAAGAAATTGAAATACAAAATAGCACAAAACGCATTAGAAGCACCCAATAGGCTCACCCCGAATTTCACCACACCTGGAATTAACAATGCCATCCATTCTCATTGTCGATGACGAACGTTTTCATACTGACATTCTTATCAACTTATTAAAAAACAACTACCAGCTATTTTCTTCCACAAATGGAAAAGAAGCCAAAGAAAAAGCAGAACGACATCAGCCAGACCTGATTCTGTTAGATATATCAATGCCGGGTATTAATGGCTTTGATCTCTGCATTTGGTTAAAAGAGCATCCTTTACTTTGTGACATACCGGTCATTTTCCTCACGGGAAAAAACAGCATTGAGGACGAGATAAAAGGTTTAGAACTGGGCGCTGTTGACTACATTACAAAACCCCTCAGCCCTCCCATCGTTAAAGCCCGCGTGCGAACTCATCTGGCCCTCAAAGAGGCGCACCGGAAAGAACAACAACGGGCAGACTCCCTGGATGAAATAGTCACCCAGCGCACTCAGGAGCTACTCAAAGAAATCGAAGATAGAAAAATAATCGAGCAAACGCTTCGTCGCCAGGAAAGCGAACTCAGAATGATCCTTGATAATGCCCTAGCCGGTATGTTTTCCACCGATGAAAATGGCATTATTCTGTCCTTCAACCCGGCAGCTGAGAAAATTTTTGCTTACTCAGAAAATGAAGTTATCGGGCAGAAAGTCGGCATCCTGTTTACCGAAACATCTAGCCAGAACTATATGCGGGATGTAAAACAATGCGTTCCAAAAGAACGTTCAGAACTATTTGAAAGATCCGGCATGGAGGTAATGGCGATAAGAAAAAACAACGAGCCATTTCCTTTACAGATTTTGGTCGCAGAACTTCCATCAAATGGTAGCAGTCACCAGCGCTTTATTAGTTCCTTTTTTGATCTCAGTTTTCAAAAGCAGCAGGAGCGCCAGCTTTTTCAATTTAGCAAAATGGAATCCCTCAGCGCACTGGCCGGTGGCATTATTCACGATTACAACAACATGCTAGCTGTCATACTTGGCTATGCAGAATTACTGCAGATGAAAGTTAAGCATGACCCTGTTTTATTTAATTATGCCGATACCATTGTTAAATCTGCCGAGCGAGGCAGCACGCTATCTAAAAAACTTCTGTCCATATCGCAACGCGATAGCAGCGACAAAAATCAACATGACATCAACCACCTTGTTGTAGACATACAGCAAATATTGGAAAATTTATTGGATGTAGATATTCAGCTTGATGTACAGCTTGCCCCTACAAGCTGTCAAACACAACTGGATGCCGGAGATTTTAACGACGCCCTGCTGAATTTATGCACCAACGCCAAATATGCAATGCCTAAGGGTGGAAGCTTGAGCATCTCAAGTAAAATTCTCGAACCGAGCAACGAAGAGAAACAAATACTACAGCTGCAAAAAGGCGATTATATTCTGCTTTCTATTACGGATACTGGCACAGGCATGAATGAAGAAGTACTTGCCAAACTATTTGATCCTTTTTATACCACCAAGGGGAAAGACGGCACGGGTTTAGGCATGACCCAGGTATACAATTTTATGCAACGATCCCATGGTGCAATTACCGTTGACTCCTCACCCGGAAAGGGTTCCTCTTTTTACCTTTATTTTCCACTCGCCGGTGCCTTGGTGTCTGAGCCTGAGCCTGAGCCTGAGCCTGAGCCTGAGCCTGCCGCATGATGATTATTTCCTTTCCGGCTAAGCCATATGCTGTAGCGATCCGCAATAAACCAGCAACTGGGCACGCTTAACAAAAGTATAAAAAGCAAGTCCCAACTCGGCTGTTCCACAAGCAATAAAGTTCGCAAGGGCGGAAAAACAATAGCGGCAGTTTGGGCCAACAGGCCAATCACCAGGGCGGCAAGTACCCAGCGATTAAATACCGGAGGAAAATGCACCTTGCGAGCAGGCAGCACAAAAGACAGCTGCACGAGCACAATAAAACAAAACACCAGGGTCTGAGTAAAACCTTTATCAAAGTCCAGTAGCGGTAAAACAGTCAGCAGGCTTAAAGCAACGACACCTCCCAATAAACCTACCCAAACAATAAACTTCAAGGAGCCATTATCCAATAAAGGCGCTGACGCAGAACGCGGTTTCCTTTCCAGCACACCTGGGTTTTTGTCCACCGACAAGGCCAGTGCAGGCAGGGAATCGGTTAATAAATTTATCCAAAGTATCTGCACAGCTGTTAATGGCAGCAACAAGGTTTCACCGGATTGGGTCATGGCAAAAACAATCATCGCCCCCACTGCAATAAGAACCACTTCAGATAAGTTTGTCGAAAACAGGGTACGAATAAATTTCTGAATATTTTCGTAAATGCTACGCCCTTCCTCCACCGCAGCAACAATGGTGGCGAAATTATCGTCCATTAAAATCAGGTCAGCCACCTCGCGACTAACATCACTGCCCCGAATCCCCATGGCAATCCCTACATCTGCTGTTTTCAGTGCCGGCGCATCATTAATACCATCCCCCGTCATCGCCACGACTTCATTTTCAGCTTTTAGCGCATCCACAATCTTCAGTTTGTTTTCAGGCGAAACCCGCGCATAAATGTTTGTTTGGCACACGGCTTCACGTAGCTGTTGCTCGTCCATTTCGTCGAGCATTTTACCCGTTATAACATTTTCACCTTCTATACCTACAGTATGAGCAATGGCCTTAGCCGTTTCAGGATGGTCGCCGGTAATCATCAAAACGCGTATGCCGGCTTGTAATGCATTTGCGATGGCGCCTGGAATTTCTTCACGAGGGGGGTCCCAGAAAAGCGCGAGCCCCAGCCAAGCGAGAGAGCCTTTTTCCTCGTCACTACCGGCTTCATCACCCATGCGGGACGCAAAAGCCAGCGCGCGATAACCTTCACGGGCATAACTTTCAATTCGCGCCTCGATATCTGTTTTCTCACTGGCACCCAGCCTGCAGCGACTCAAGATCACCTCGGGGGCACCCTTAAGATAACTTAATGGGCCCTCGGGGCTTTCAACCGTGACACGCATGTATTTCCAACGCGAATCAAAAGGCTGACTGGAAATCCTTGGGTAATGCGCCTTCAACTCTTCTGGTGACTGACCCTGCTCCCGTGCCTGCTCCCGTACATAGTTCAGCAAACCCAGCTCAAGGGGGTCTCCCGCCTCACTGTCTAATTCGGCATCATTTGCTAACACCATCGCTCTAAGCAAGGTATCGTGTTCGAGGGTATCGACCTTTCTTACCGTCATTTTATTTTCAGTGAGGGTGCCGGTTTTATCCGTGGCAATCACCGTCACGGAACCCAGGGCCTCTACCGCAGAAAGCCTGCGCACCACCGCCTTGCGCTTGGCCATTCGCTCAACCCCCAAAGCCAAGGACAGCGTTAACACAGCGGGAAGACTCTCAGGCACTGCAGCCACAGCCAAGGCCACAGCAAAAATAAACACATGAGCAAATTGGGATGCCCCCTGAGTGAATGCCCCGACCACCAAAATAATCACCGCGATACTCAACACAAATCCCGCAACCCGATTACCAAAATGGGTCATGCGCTTTTCAAGGGGCGTTTTCTGATCCTTAATATCACCCAGCAAGGAGGCCAGTTTCCCCATACTACTTTGCGTGCCAATGCCTTCCACCTGAATATAACTTCGCCCCCGCACCGCCAGTGTGCCGGAATAAAGCGCATCCTCATCGCCTTTATCAACGGGAACAGACTCCCCCGTTAACATGGATTCATCCACCAGAAGGTTTTTTTCGCTACGCACTACAGTGCCATCCGCTGGTACGCGCTCCCCTGCTTCCACTCGCACCACATCACCGGGCACCAGGTCGCGACTTGGCAGGCTAAGCAGTTTTTCATCCCGCAGCACCCAGCTTTTAGGTGCGGCCAATTCCATTAAGCGATTAAGTGCGGCATCGGACTTTGCCTCCTGCCACACACCAAGCCCGGCGTTAGCGAGAAGAATAAAAAGAATCGTCATCGGCTCAAGAGGTAGACCAGACATTCCCTCCATCACCCAAATGACAACACCAAAACCCAGAGCAAAGAGTAAAATATAAATAAGTGGATTTTTAAACTGTCGCAATAACTTTAGGGCAAAACTCTCAGGCTCGACTTCCGGCAAAGCATTAGGGCCATATTGCTGTTGACGTAGAGTCGCCTCTGCGGAGCTTAAGCCCTGCGGTAATTGTGCTGACATCACTTCGATTCCTTAACAGGCTGTTGAAATTCGCTGAATTGAGTCAGATATAAGGCAAAATCAAGCGAAAAAGCGGAGTTTACACGTGTAAATGAGCACTTTGAGTGCGATTTTAACGCAGTAGATGGCCAAGTCAGTAGAATTTCAACAGCCTGTTAAATAAAACCTTCAATGGCCTCAATAATAAAAGCATTCAGGTCGATCCTGTTTGAACGGTGCGCAATGGTATTGGTGGTATACATATCGACTCCCCTTGCGCAGATTTCCTCATAGCTATTTTCGGCAAAAATACCGTGGATAGCCACACAACTGCAGTCGGAAAACCCCATA
>DFBZ01000028.1:10429-14840 GCA_002366835.1 Gammaproteobacteria bacterium UBA3067 | reverse complement strand
TGTGCGCTTTCACTGTCTGGCCCAATCAGCAGGGGCTTATGAATATTCTCGTTTATCCAAGCATGCAACAAGGGGGCTGCATGCAGCGTTATACAGGGAATGGAATAAATATCTTCAAGTGACTTAAAGCGATGCAGATGCGGATCAACCGTAAGCAGCCAATCAAAGTGTTCAGAAATTAGGCCCGCAAAAACCCGCGATGTAACCAGTTCCCCCTCTTTAAAGGCCTTATCCTGTCGCATATACCCCAAGTAAGGTGCCACCAAGCCCACCCGTTTGGCTCCTTGTTGCTTAAGTGCTGTGGCCAAAAATATCAGTGCCAAAAAATCGGTATTAGGCTGAGATAGGGTGTGCAGCACAATAACTTCCTTGTTATTGCAATCGCTTAGAATCTGCAAATACGTTTCGCCATCCGGGAAGTGCCGATAGCTCAAACTGCCCTTTTCTGCCTGAGAACTCTTTGCAAAAGCTGCTAATAAGGGTGCTTGCTCTTGAATGGAAAAATAAAGATAAGCCATTTAGATGCCCAAAATAGTGAGATGGTAAGCCTTCAGTCAGACCCAGCGTTGTACCGAAGCGACTTCTGAAAATCCCACATAATAAGAAAGAAAACAACATGTAAACGGGTGGCGGTATTTTGAGCTCTATATTTTAGACCTCTATTGATCTTACGCCCCAAGCTTCAGACCACGTATTTGCGAAGCTTCAAACTAAGGATAGTAAAATCAAAAGCCGCACCGTATGCATGGTTTACAGCCCTCGGGGCTAGTCTAAGCTTGAATAGAGCAATCACCCTATTACCCCGAATGAAACAGCTCCATATCCGATTAATTATTGATACTGCGATAGGCCAAAGCAATGCAATACTTCCTGAATTTACCCGTTTGGAAAAAGTTGATTTTCGTTTTCTTATTGGTCGGGCTTATGCCGATGAGCATCCTTGGCTTGGAATCTGTCTACACTGCCAACAAAATCATCACCGAGCAAGTGTCAAACCAGCTTTCCTCCGTGAGACAACTTAAAGCCAACGCAGTTGAAAATTACTTTCAACGTGTGCGCAAACAAATCGAAACTCTCGCGACAAACTCAGTCGTCGTTAATGCAGCAACCCGCTTGCCGAGTGCCTACTCCACATTCCGACAAGAGGCCAATGTAGACGCCGATACGCTCGCAAAACAAAAAGAACATGTGAAACGCTATTATCGCGAGGAATTTGGCCAGCACTACGAAAAACTCAACGGCTCAGCACCAGATCTGGAGTCTATGTACCGCAACATGGATGATGACTCCTGGGCCCTTCAATATGCATACATCAGCAACAATCCACACGCACTGGGAGAAAAGCACCTGCTAAAAGATGCGCAGGACAATACATCCTACTCCTTAATTCATCAGGCCATTCACCCCTCTCTACGCAGTTTTCTAGAGAAGTTTGGCTATTACGATATTTTTATTGCCGATATCGAAACCGGCGATATTATCTACTCCGTATTCAAAGAACTCGACTTCACCACCTCATTAGCCGAAGGCCCCTACGCATCCACCAGCATTGGAGAAGCCTACGCCAATGCACTTGCCTTCAATAGCTCGGATAAAACGGTATTAACGGATTTCAAAATTTACCCCCCTTCCTACGATGCTCCTGCCAGCTTTATCTCCACACCCATTTTTAATGACGGCGAAGCCGTGGGCATTCTAATTTTTCAAATTCCCATCGAGGAAATCAATGCGGCGATGAGTGAACGAGCGGGCATGGGCGAAACAGGAGAGAGCTACCTGGTCGGTGCAGACCACCTTATGCGCTCTGATTCCTTTTACGAACACGACTTTCACGACGTAGCCACTTCATTTAAAAGCCCAGAAAAAGGTAAAGCTGCAACCGAAGCGGTAACAAGTGCCTTGGCAGGCCAGACAGGGGTGACGCAAACTAACAACTATAAGGGAGACCCTGTTTTATCTTCTTTTGGAACGGTAGACCTCGGCGACTTTCAATGGGCCATCGTTGCCGAGCAAAATATTGCCGAGGCCTTCGCGCCCGTAGAAAAAATAAAAACCATCATTCTGTGGGTAGCTATCGCCTGCGCCATTTCTGTCGCCTTGATTGCCTTATGGGTTAGCAAGCTTATTTCAACGCCCATTCAGCGCGTTGCCGATGCCATCGAAAATGCCGTACAGACCGGCTCATTCAGCCAGCGGGTGAATCACCAAAGCAACGATGAAGTTGGAAAAATGGCAGCCTCCTTTAATAGCCTTTTAGACGCACTATCCTCCATGTTCACTGAAACCAACTCAGTTCTCAAAGAAGTGAATGAAGCAAACTATGATGCTGCCATTACCGGTCGCTTTAGTGGCGATATGGCAAAGCTCTGCAATGGTGTCAACACCACCATTTCTGAAATCCGCACAGCCCATTTGGAACAGCAAAAGATGCAAACTCTTGCAGAACAAAAGGCCAAAGAGGCAGAAGAAACCGCAGTGCAAGCAGACGCGGCGGCAAATGCAGCAAATAAGATAAAACAAGCGCTGGATGTAGCAAAAACCTCGGTAATGATGGCTGACGAAAATAACACCATTGTTTATACCAATATCGCACTCGATAAGATGATGAGTAATGTCGAAAATGATCTTCGCAAGGATCTCCCCCAGTTCAGCACGAAAACGCTCAATGGCAGCAATATGGATATTTTCCATAAAAACCCACAGCACCAAAAAGGCATTATTTCAAAGCTCACTGCAACGTTTGACACACAAATTCAAGTGGGAGGAAGAGTATTCCGGCTTGTGGCCAACCCCATTACCCAGGAAGGGGAAAGGGTCGGCACCGTGGTGGAATGGGAGGATAGAACCAACGAGGTCAGTATAGAAAAAGAGATTGATGCCGCCGTGGACGCCGCCTCCAAGGGGGACTTTTCACGCTCGCTCTCCCTTGAGGGCAAAGATGGCTTTTTCCATTCACTGTCAACAGGGCTTAACCGCTTACTGAACACCACTGAAATGGCGCTTGGCGATGTTAATCAAGTGGTGGAAAGCATGTCTACCGGCGACCTCACTACAAAAGTGGACAAAGATTATGAAGGCCTATTCGGAGAACTTAAAGACAACCTGAACAACACCATGGACAAACTTACAAACGTAGTGAGTCATATTAGCCAGTCATCGCAAACCGTTCTGAACGGTGCCAATGAAATTGAAATTGGTATGCGCGACCTGAGCCGCCGCACAGAAGAGCAGGCTACCTCACTGGAAGAGTCCGCATCGAGCATGAACGAGATGACTGAGTCTGTTCAAAGCAATTCAGACAAAGCAGAAACTGCAGACAGCTTGGCCAAAGATGCGGAGCAGAAAGCCCTCCAGGGTGGAGAAATAGTAAAAGAAACCATCGAGGCAATGCAGTCCATCGACAAAGCCAGCAGCTCCATCGCCAGCATTATCAGCGTTGTGGAGGAGATTGCCTTTCAAACCAACCTGCTCGCCCTGAACGCTGCAGTAGAGGCTGCCAGAGCAGGTGAACAAGGCCGCGGCTTTGCGGTGGTCGCTGCTGAAGTCAGGCAGCTCGCACAACGATCCTCAGCCTCGGCAAAAGAAATCAAGGAGCTGATTAAGGATAGCGGCGACAAAGTAGCCATCGGCTCAGATCTCGTTATGCGCTCTGGTGAAACGCTCAATGAAATTGTTAAAGCAGTGGAAAGAGTGGGTGAAACCATTAGCGATATAGCCGATGCCTCCAAAGAGCAATCATCCGGCATCACCCAGGTTAACATTGCCATCGGCCAAATGGATGGCATGACCCAGCAAAACTCCGCACTTGTAGAGGAAGCCACCGCCGCCAGCGGAAATATGGCCGCACAATCTGGGTCTATGGTGAAAGCCGTGGAGTTTTTTAAGACGTAATAAACGACAGGTAAATATTACTACCCAAACGCAGCGGCCAATCGGTGTTTTTCAAGATAGTTGACCGCTGTGCTTGGGCATTATCAGACGAGTCAGCTGCCCCATTCCTACCCATTGATCCAGAATAAACCCCCAGCAAGACAATCAACAAGCAAAATTGCCAAGCGAATATTTTCCACCTACCCTTAGCGTTCTAACGGCAACACGCTCTTTATGTCGATCAGCGTGTATAATCCTAGAAGCCGCAATTGGAGTACGAAATTCTGCACAAGCTCTTGCCGCACCTAGAAAATTTTAAAAAGTTCTCATCTCCAGCCGTATACGGCGCTTACGCCCAATAAGGTGAACACGAATTTTAAAAATTTCCTATGCACGCCAATATCTTACACAGCTTTTTCGCACCCAACTGAGGTTTCTAGGATAATGCCGCCTCAATATATCTTGTTAGAAAGGATCAACCCTTGCTCTACACTCGTCTTTTTTCCAGTAAAAAAACCGCCTTATTTTCCACCGTTATCGG
>DFBZ01000028.1:0-10335 GCA_002366835.1 Gammaproteobacteria bacterium UBA3067 | reverse complement strand
GAACGGCTCATTCTAGAAAGTATTCAACTGCAAATGGCGAACCGCGGCGGCTTACGCATTGACGACAACATGTTAAACCAAACATTGGAGCGCATAGCGAAACAAAATGGCATGAACCTCAGCCAATTCCAAAAGAAAATTGCCCAATCAGGCGAGTCTTACCCCTTTATCCGTGAGCAAGTAAGAAAAGAGCTTCTCATAAACCAGGTTCGCCAGCAGTTTGTTGGCCGCCGCGTGAAGGTTAGTGAACAAGATGTAAAAAACTTTATTGCATCAGATCAAGGTAAGCTGGCAATGGAAGAAGAATACCGCCTCAGCCACATCCTGCTGCCTATCCCCCAACAAGCCTCCAAAGGCGATATCCAAAAGCTTCATAAACAAGCCAATGACTGGGCTGACAAGTTACAACATGGGGAAGATTTTGCCCAGCTCGCCACGCGTATTTCCAAAGGACAGCGCGCACTTGAAGGTGGTGATATCGGCTGGCGCAAAGCCCCCCAGCTACCCACCTTATTTGCCGACAGAGTGATACAAATGAAGAAAGGGGATGTATCTCAACCCATTCGCAGCGCCTCAGGTTTCCATATCATCAAACTCACAGACATGCGTGGCAGCAACGTTATCATGGTGGAACAAACCCGCGTCCGACATATTCTTATCAAACCCAACGAAATTCGCTCTGAGCCGGAGGCCAATGCCTTAATCAAGAAAATCAGCCAAGATATATCCAGCGGCAACAAAAGCTTTGAAGAAATGGCCGGCTCCTATTCTGACGACCCATCCAGCGCCCACAATGGCGGAGAGCTTGACTGGGTAAACCCAGGAGTACTGGTGCCAGAGTTTGAGAAAACCATGAATCAATCGAACGTCGGCACCCTAAGTGCGCCATTTTTAAGCCAATACGGCTGGCACATCCTTGAAGTGCTGGAGCGCCGCAGTGAAAACCAAGGGCCAGCCTTCAGGGAAAACCAAGCCAAAATGGCGCTGCAAAAACGCCGTTACGACGAAGAACTGCAACGCTGGCTCAGAGAGATTCGCCAAGAAGCTTATGTGGATATCAAGGCCATTTAGGCGGGAAGACGCTTTTGAATAGCCTCCACAATGTGCTGGCCATTACCTCCGGTGAGCCAGCAGGTATTGGCCCCGATCTCTGCATTCAACTCGCCCAGGAAAACAGATTTAGCCCTTATGTCATTTTTGCTGATGTTGGGCTACTGCAACAGCGCGCCAAGCAGCTTAAACTCGAACTGCACATCCAGGACTATCAGCCAGGGCGGGAAATCACCCAAAAAGCTGGCCAGCTTTGTGTCTTTCACATTCCCATGCAAGCTGAATGCACCCCAGGCCAACTAAACCCTGCTAACGCCCAATACGTCCTCACCCTGCTAAAAACTGCTGCAAACAAATGCGCACAGGGTCAGTTTTCTGCACTGGTCACAGCCCCCGTGCAAAAGTCTGTCATCAACGATGCAGGCATCGCCTTTAGTGGCCATACGGAATACTTCGCAGAATTATGTGGTGTCGATAAAGTCGTGATGATGCTCGCCCACCCAAGGCTTCGGGTTGCACTTGTTACCACCCACCTGCCTCTGCGCAAGGTAGCCGACGCCATTACCAAAGCAGAACTCAGTCGCACGATAGAGATTCTCCACACCAGTCTGCAGCAACAATTTGGCATTCCTCAGCCTCGCATTCTGGTTGCAGGGCTCAACCCCCATGCCGGAGAAGGTGGCCACCTGGGTGATGAAGAAATTAAGGTTATCAGCCCGGTCATAGACAGCCTGAATAAAAAAGGCCTGAACCTGCTCGGCCCCCTTCCCGCCGACACACTTTTTACACAACAATACTTGGACTCTGCGGATGCCGCCTTGGCGATGTACCACGACCAAGGTCTGCCGGTACTAAAATACGGAGGCTTCGGTGAAGCAGTCAATATCACCCTTGGCTTGCCGTTTATCCGCACCTCGGTGGACCATGGCACAGCATTGGATTTGGCCGGTACAGGCAAAGCCAGCCACAGCAGCCTTAAAGCAGCGATTACTTACGCCAACGACATGCTCGCCCCGAGATCCAGAAGCCCACAGCCTTAAGCAGGATGAAATAAACACCATGAGCAAGCCAATGCAAGGCCACCGAGCGCGGAAACGCTTCGGCCAGAACTCCTCCCTTACATAAAGCCGCCACATTTCTCAACAAGCTAGATCACCACACAACGTATCCGGTGACACTTTCGAGTACAGCGACAAGATACTTAGAGTGTTATGCACTTCGGACTTGAATCCGCCTATTATTTGAATCCACCTCTGTGTTTGTTTATACCTAGTGATTCGAGTACAGCTCATGGTTTGATTACGTTACAAATATGTCTATATGGTTATAGCTTGGGCATAAACATGGCAGAAAGAAACTTAATAGCGAGCAAAGTCAGCGAAGGGCTATTAGCTGTCCGCTGGAGTACTTTACTTAGGTGCACAATATATTATCCTAAAAAACGCAGCTGGATCACGAAAGTCCACGCAAGCCCTTGGCGCACCTGGGAAACTTTCAAATTCGCTCATCACCAATAAGGTGACTACGCGATTTAAAAATTCCCCAAGCGCACCAGTTGCTTACATGTCTTTTTCGCGCCCAACTGCGTTTTCTAGGATTATTCTTTTGTCAATTCAGGGTGGTCCTCAATTTCTTTTAGCCACAAAACACCAACAGGATAGAGTGTGAAATTTAAAACATCGTGCTGTACGAATGGAAGCTGCTTAATAATTTCATTAGCCTCATCTTTATTTTTCGCCTTAATAAAGAAAACTATATTCGCGTTTCGTTGGCTTTCGGGTTTATTGACTTCACGGTTTAAATAAATATTTTCAACGACACCCTCCCTCCATAAATTCACCAATGCAGCGGCTTGTTCTTGTATATGTTGCTTGAACATAGGGCTTTCTTGCGAAATGCTGCCCGATACGACAGCATATTTATTTAAAATATATTCATCTGCCCATAAAGCCTGGGAAGCTAACAACATCACCACGGCAACCAGGTTTTTTACTCTCATGCTTTTCTCCTAAAAAGTTATTTGCTTGTTTACACCCGTTAATTTGGGTACAGCTCATGGTTCGAATTGTGCGACAAACAAGTTTATACGCTTATGAATTGACGATAAATATGATAAAAAGAAACCTATTGTTTCTAAATATTAACTAATATGAATATTCTTCCTTATATCGAGACATTTTCTGCTGTTGTTGAGAGTGGTAGTTTTACTGCCGCAGCCGAAGCTCTGGGTATATCCAGGCCGGTTGTGAGTAAGCAAGTCTCTCTCCTCGAACAACATCTTGGGGTTCAGCTTCTTCACCGCACCACTCGGCGCCTACACCTCACTCATGCGGGGGAGGTATTTGCGAGTTATTCGCATCAAATCATGTCAGACGTGCGAAAGGCCGAGCAATCAGTCTTACCCTTACAAAGTGAACCACAAGGCCGGTTACGGATTTTGGCCAACGAGAGCCTTGCGATATCATTACTTCCTGAGGCACTACTAAGCTTTCAACAGAAATTTCCAAAGATTGAACTGGATATACATGTCTCCGGGCGGTTGGTGAATCTTGTTGAAGAAGGTATCGATGTAGCACTTAGAGTTGGAAAGCTAGAAGATTCGAGCTTGATCGAGCGACTGCTTATGCCATGTGGCTTACATGCCTGCGCATCACCCGAATACCTGAAAAAGTATGGTAAGCCCGAACACCCTAATGAACTCGCAACACATAACTGCCTGATCTATTCACAGCTGCCTCATCCAGATGCCTGGCTGTTTAGAGATGACCAAGGGAAAGACATCAGTATTAAAGTGAATGGCAACCTTCGTTCAGGTATGGGGAGCATACTGATGAACGCAGCACAGAATGGTCACGGCATATTCATAGGGCCAACATTTATGATAGCCAGTGCCTTAAAAAAAGGGCAATTGGAAACCGTCCTAGGCCAATACACGCCAATGACTACAGGGCTATATGCTGTATATCCATACAGTAAACTCGTTTCTACTAAGGTACGTGCTTTTGTTGATTTCATTGCTGAGTCATGGAGTAACTGACCTCAAACAAACGCCCGCATTGGGATGAAAGCATTTCATTTACAACTATTCACCGAGACCTATCTCACCTAAACACAACCATGTTTTTAACAGGCTGTTAATAAACCAAGCAGAATTAAATTACCTATAGGCATATCAGATAACTTGTTTTATTAAGCGGCAATACTGGCCAAAGCTTTCGAACTTCAAAAAAATCTCTCAAAAGGAAGTTTCAACTGTAATTTCTCAGCTCAATAGCCGGCCGAGAAAAATACTTGGTTACGAAACTCCAGCCAAATTAATGGCTGAACACATAGCTCTCTTGAGAGCTTAAATTGTTATGCGCTTCGGACTTGATTCCGCCAAGTAAAAAATGGTCATTGGGTTTAATGGTATACTCGCCGATGGACTTATCGATGGTAGTTATCATCGCACCCTACTTAGGACCTAACTCGGTGGCATCTGCGGATCAAACCGCTTTAGGGTTATATAACCGCTTGAAAATAGAGAGTTTTGCATGAGCAACTCATTAAATCATAAGGCGCGGAAACGCTTCGGCCAGAACTTTCTTCACGACCCGCAAGTCATACAAAACATTATTCAGTCCATCGCGCCAGAGCAAGACCAACTGATCGCAGAAATTGGCCCTGGCTTGGGCGCACTAACGGAAAGTCTTGCCAGCTCCGGTTGCCAGCTCAAGTTAATTGAATTAGACAGGGACCTTATCGCCAAACTCGAAACGCATTACGCGAGTGCAAGTAATGTAGAGATTCACCCAGGAGACGCCCTTAAGTTTGATTTTTTCAGCTTAAGCCGCGCCCCTCATAGCTTACGTTTAGTGGGCAACCTGCCCTACAATATATCCACGCCGCTTATTTTCCACCTGATTGATCACGTAGATATTATTCAAGATATGCATTTTATGCTGCAAAAAGAGGTGGTAGAACGCCTGGCAGCCAAACCCGGCAATAAAAACTTTGGTCGCCTCAGTGTAATGGTGCAATATTTTTGCGAAGTGGAAAATCTTTTTACCGTTGGGCCAGGCGCTTTTAATCCCGCCCCTAAAGTCGATTCAGCCATCGTACGTCTACAGCCTCGAAAAACTAAACGCATTGTGGCGAAAGATATTAAAAAGCTCGAAATGCTGGTTAAAAAAGCCTTTACTCAAAGACGTAAAACATTACGTAATAACCTCAAAACTCTGCTAAGCTCTGAACAAATCGAATCATTAAATATTGATCCTAGTGCGCGCCCCGAAACGCTGAGCACAGATCAATATGTGACACTTGCCAACCTTCTTACCGGGGATTAAGCCTTGGTAGCGTGTTTTAAAGGATAGAAAATGGCTGCGGATGCCTCGCTCGAAAATCAGATTAAAGTTGTAGTAACGCCAGAATTCCAAAAGGATGACTCCAAGCCCGAGAACAAGCGTTTTGTTTTTGCCTATTTCATAAAAATTACCAACCACTCAGAAGAAACTGTACAACTTATGGAACGCAGCTGGATCGTCACCGATGCGGAACAACAAATACAAAGGGTTCAGGGTAAAGGGGTTGTTGGTCAACAGCCTCAACTCGCCCCAGGAGAAACCTTCACTTACGACAGCGCCGTTATGCTTGAAACTCCTTTTGGCACCCTGGAAGGCGCCTATACATTTCAAACTGCCACAGAAGATCGATTTGACGTCTCCATTCCCGCCATCACCCTGGCCAAACCCAATTCACTCCACTAAGCAGCAGCAAAACGACTATGAGCACCTATGCAATTGGTGATATACAAGGTTGCATGAAGCAGCTGAAAAAGCTGCTTAAAGAAATAAGATTCAACGCCAAAAAAGACACCCTCTGGTTTTGTGGCGATTTAGTTAACCGTGGCCCCGACTCCCTTGAAACATTACGTTTTATCAAACAACTGGGCAGCAGCGCCACGGTGGTGCTTGGTAACCACGACCTGCACCTCCTTGCTATCGCTCATGGCACCAGCACTTGTCGGCGCAAAGACACCCTGCACCCCATTCTCGAAGCAGCAGACAAAGAAGAACTACTGAGCTGGTTGATCCAACAACCCCTTGTGCACACTGACGAGCGCCTCGGCTACATGATGGTGCACGCGGGCATCCCCCCGCAGTGGACACCCAAAGACTGCGTCCGCTACGCCAAAGAAGTACAGCTCGCCATACAAGGCCCTAAGGCCAGACAGTTCTTTAAACACATGTATGGAAACGAACCCACCTGCTGGGATGCCTCCCTCAAGGGGCAAGAGCGCCTCCGCACCATTACCAACTATCTCACCCGCTTACGCTTCTGCGACCCAAGGGGCTGCATGGAACTAGACTCCAAAGGCAGCCCCGAGGACGCACCCTTAGGCTACCAAGCCTGGTACTCCTACCGACAGGCAAAGCATGATGGTCTATCCATCGTATTCGGGCACTGGGCCGCCCTGGAAGGAGCTTGCCCAGTGAAACATATACATGCCCTGGATACCGGTTGCGTCTGGGGCGGGTCGCTCACAGCCATGAACCTTGAAACGAAACAAAGGTACTCTGTGTCATAACGCCGCGTTGTAACATCAAAAACAAAAAGTGCCGTGCTATTCAAACAAGTCAAACACCCTGATAAAACCCTCCACTTCCCATTAAAGACTTTTATTATTGGTCACAAAAAAAGCAAACAAAACAAAATCTTTGCTATTTCCTGAAATGTTTCCTAACTTAATAAATAAGAATTACTTCAAACTTTTAAATGTCAATGCTGTCAAATGTTTTAAGAGCATTGCTATTTTTATAGATAAAAGCGCCAATAATCTAAGCATTCAAACAAGTGTTTGTTTTAAGTTATTTGCGTAATTCAGGCACAAATTATTTGTGCCGACACTTGCAAGCATATAATTTAAAGTATAAATGTCGGCTCAAAAATAAATCATAAAATAATGATTCGCAGCTTTGGCTAATAAATTGCATTACTAATTAATAAAGAAACAGCGCATTTAATTACATACATTCGATGAGGCTATATCATGAGTATATTCGAGCAATTTCAAGAGCGTTTCGATAAATCCAAAGAGGAGGAGTACAGCCTCGAAGAATTTCTTGATCTATGTAAGAACGACCCTTCTACTTACGCCACATCTGCCGAGCGTTTATTGAGTGCAATCGGCGAGCCAGAGCTTGTTGATACCTCAAAAGACCCTCGAATGAGTCGCTTGTTCTCAAACAAGATAATAAAACGCTATCCGGCTTTTTCTGAATTTTACGGCATGGAAGAAAGCATTGAGCAAATTGTCTCTTTCTTTAAACATGCCGCACAAGGACTGGAAGAAAGTAAACAAATTCTTTATCTACTCGGCCCAGTGGGTGGCGGCAAATCATCATTAGCCGAGAAACTCAAAGAGCTAATGCAAAATGTCCCGTTTTACGCCATTAAAGGCTCTCCTGTTTACGAATCCCCTTTCGGGCTTTTTGATCCAGCAGAAGACGGTGAAATACTGGAAGAGAAATACGGCATTCCCAAGCGTTATGTTCGCCCCATTATGTCTCCATGGGCAACAAAACGCCTTCAGGAATACGGTGGTGACCTGAGTAAATTCAAAGTCGTTAAATTACATCCTTCTATTCTGAAGCAAGTAGCGATTTCAAAAACGGAGCCCGGCGATGAAAATAACCAGGATATTTCCAGCCTGGTAGGTAAAGTAGATATTCGCATGCTGGAAGACTTCTCCCAGGATGACCCAGATTGCTATTCTTTCTCAGGGGGTTTATGCCGCGCCAACCAAGGCCTGATGGAATTTGTGGAGATGTTTAAAGCGCCCATAAAAGTGCTTCACCCGCTTCTAACGGCAACCCAGGAAGGCAACTACAACAGCACAGAAGGTATGGCTGCGATTCCTTATACCGGCATCATCCTCGCCCACTCCAATGAATCTGAATGGCAGACGTTTCGTAATAATAAAAATAACGAAGCATTTATCGATCGTGTCTATATCGTGAAAGTCCCCTACTGCCTCAAAGTGACAGAGGAAATCAAAATATACGATAAATTATTACATAGCAGCTCACTGAGTAATGCCCACTGCGCACCGGGCACATTAAAAATGTTGGCGCAATTTGTTGTGCTATCTCGCCTGAAAGAGCCCGAAAACTCCAGCATTTACTCCAAAATGCGCATCTATGATGGCGAAACCTTAAAAGATATCGACCCCAAAGCAAAATCCCTACAGGAATATAGGGATATTGCTGGTGTAGATGAAGGTATGGATGGTTTATCTACACGCTTCGCCTTTAAAATACTCTCCAAGGTCTTCAACTATGACCACGCAGAAATAGCTGCCAACCCTGTTCATCTTATGCATGTACTCGAACAACGTATTGAGCAGGAGCAATACCAGCCAGAAATTCGCGACCGGTATTTACGCTTCATTAAAGAGTACCTAGCTCCTCAATACGTCGAGTTTATTGGAAAAGAAATCCAGACCGCCTACCTGGAGTCCTACTCCGAATATGGACAAAACATCTTCGATCGTTACGTTGTTTACGCCGATTACTGGATCCAGGATCAGGAATTCCGCGACCAGGAAACGGGCGAGAGCTTTGATCGCGCAGCACTCAACGACGAACTGGAGAAAATTGAAAAACCCGCAGGAATCAGCAACCCGAAAGACTTCAGAAATGAAGTGGTAAATTTTGTATTACGAGCGCGCGCGAACAATGAAGGCAACAACCCATCCTGGCTCAGCTACGAAAAATTACGCACAGTCATTGAGAAAAAGATGTTTTCCAATACAGAAGACCTCTTACCCGTGATTTCTTTTAATTCCAAAGCATCACAGTCAGACAAAACCAAGCACGATGAATTCATTTCTCGCATGGTGGAAAGAGGTTATACCCACAAGCAAGTTCGCTTGCTTGCCGAATGGTATTTGCGCGTTCGTAAAGCGCAGTAGCCTTTAAACCACCAACAGGAGTCGCCTGTGACTTATATTGTTGATCGGCGTGTTAACGGCAAAAACAAAAGTGCCGTTAACCGCCAGCGTTTTCTCCAGCGCTACAAAAAACATATTAAAAAAGCGGTATCCGAGTCCATCAGCCAGCGCAGCATTACAGATGTTGAAAAAGGGGAAAATATATCCATCCCTAAAAAAGACATCTCTGAACCTGTTATTCATCATGGGCAAGGTGGTCGCCGCTCCATTGTTCACCCAGGAAACAAGGAGTTTGTAAAAGGCGATAGAATTCCCCGTCAATCAGGTGGCGATGGCTCCGGCGGCGAAGGGGAAGCCAGCGATAGCGGCGAAGGCGAAGATGCCTTTGTATTCCAGATCACCCAGGACGAATTTCTTGAATTTCTTTTTGACGATTTAGAACTTCCCAATCTCGTTAAACGTCAACTTGCTGGCGTGGAGTCTTTCAAACAAGTTCATGGTGGCATTATCAGTGAGGGCACGCCAAGCCGAATCAATATTGGCCGGTCGATGCGGTCCGCAACAGCCAGACGTATGGCTCTGGGTTCGGCGTCGAAAAAGAGGCTTCGGCAGCTGGAAAACGAGCTAGAAGAAGTGCTCGCGAAAGAATTCGTCAGCCAGGATCAAACACGCATCAAAGAGTTAAAATCAGAGATTGAAAAACTACAGAAAAAAATAAAACGCATTCCGTATATTGACACCTTTGATCTGCGCTATAACCTTAAAATCAAACAACCACAACCCGTCGCAAAAGCGGTTATGTTCTGCATTATGGATGTGTCTGGGTCCATGAGCCAAGTAACAAAGGACATTGCCAAGCGTTTTTTCATCTTGCTTTATATGTTTCTTAAGAGAAATTACAAAAAAATTGACGTGGTGTTTATCCGCCACCATACCGTTGCAAAAGAGGTGGATGAAGAAGAGTTTTTCTATTCACGAGAAACTGGGGGCACCATTGTATCCAGTGCATTGAAATTAATGAACGAAATTATTGAAGAAAGATATTCACCCGAGGAGTGGAATATCTATACCGCGCAAGCCTCCGATGGTGACAATTGGAATGATGACTCTCCTGTTTGTTCAAAAATGCTCACTGAAAACATTCTCCCTGTATCCCAATATTACGCTTACCTGGAAATTACGCCACGACAACTTCAAGCTTTATGGCATGAATATACCAAAGTACAAAGCACCCACCCGGAAGAGTTTGCGATGCAACAACTGGTAAGTGCCGCAGATATTTTCCCCGTTTTTAGAGAATTATTCCAAAGGACGCCTGCAAGAGTAAGAAACTGATTTCTGAAGGCTCGGAA
>DFBZ01000029.1 GCA_002366835.1 Gammaproteobacteria bacterium UBA3067 | reverse complement strand
CCACACGATCTACTTGACTAACTTGTTAAAGAACGTTTCGGCTCAAAACCGAGGTGCAAATTATACACCCATAAATCTCCTTGTCAACAAATTCTTTTTAATTTTCAAGAATTTGCCGTCGCACCCCGAAGGAAGCTTTCCTTCCGAATCACTTCAGAAGGGAGGCAAATTATACACCCCTACATCTCTGTGTCAACAAATTCTTTTAACTTTCAAGCATTTGTTGGTGCATCCCGAAGAACACTTTCCTTTCGAGTCGCCTCAGAAGGGAGGCAAATTATACGCCCTCTAAACACCTTGTCAACCCTATCTTTCAATCTGGAAACAATTACTATCTGGCGTTCAGACCCTCTCTCTTAAGAAGGGCGCGGAGTATGCTGCCTTAAACACAAGCCGTCAAGATAAACTTCAAACTATTTGACAGCCCCGACAAACAAAGACCATCAATACGGGGCCGCCTCACGCGAAACCGAATAAACAATACTAGTACTGCTTTTTACGGTATGCAAGCACCGGCCCCGAAATGGCATACACCAAACTCATAAGCAACAACACTTTTGGTGGGTCAATAAACACTAGAACAAAGACACCAATCACAGCTAGAATGACAACAAACGGAACGCGCCCCTTAGCCCCAAGATCCTTAAAGCTGTAGTAGGGCAAATTGCTAACCATAAGCAAGGCTGCGACCATCACCAAAACGACCACCAGCCCCGATACATCGGGCCCGCTATACCCCATATCAACACCCATCCATACAAAACCAGCAACTAGACCCGCCGCAACAGGACTGGATAAACCTGTAAAGAAGCGCTTATCGGCCGTTTCAACCTGAGTATTAAATCTCGCAAGCCGTAGCGCTGCGCATGCCACAAAAACAAATGCTGCCATCCAGCCGTACTTGCCTAAAACACTCAAAGACCAAGAGTACGACAAGGCTGCCGGCGCAACACCAAACGCTATAACGTCAGACAAACTATCGTACTCTGTACCAAAGTCACTCTGGGTATTGGTCATCCGGGCAACCCGACCATCAAGGCCGTCTAACACACCCGCGATAAAAACGGCTATAGCTGCATTTTCATATTCGCCATTCATAGCCGCTAAAACACAATAAAAACCGGAAAATAGCGCAGCGGTAGTAAACAGGTTAGGAAGAAGGTAAACACCTCGCCGCGGCACATGCCTCCCTCCCTCCATTTCCCCTTCGACAACTTCGAAGGTGACACTTACACCTTCGTCCTCTGGTTTATTTTCTTTCATTCGAGAAACCGCCGCGTTATTCGCTATTAATACCCGGTCTTATTTAGTTTTTGGACTTATCAACGATTTTGCTTTCTTGTATCCAGGGCATCATCCCACGCAGCTTTGCACCCACCTGCTCAATCGGATGCGCCGCATTATTGCGACGATACGCTGTCATGGAGGGGTAATTGTGAGCGCCTTCAGCAATAAACATTTTGGCGTACTCACCGTTTTGAATACGCTTTAACGCATTCTTCATGGCAGCCCGCGACTCGTCATTTATCACTTCTGGACCGGTAACGTACTCACCGTATTCCGCATTATTCGAAATGGAGTAATTCATGTTGGCAATGCCGCCTTCATACATCAAATCTACGATAAGCTTTAGCTCGTGCAGGCACTCAAAGTATGCCATTTCCGGGGCATAACCCGCTTCAGTTAGTGTCTCAAAACCAGCTTTAACAAGCTCGACAGCCCCACCACAAAGCACTGCTTGCTCACCAAATAAATCTGTCTCTGTCTCATCTTTAAATGTTGTCTCAATGATCCCAGTCCGACCGCCACCGATTGCACTAGCATAAGACAGTGCGATATCTTTTGCTTTGCCGGTTGCATCTTGATAAATAGCTATCAAGTCAGGGATTCCACGACCATTTGCAAACTCACTACGTACTGTATGCCCTGGTGCCTTTGGTGCAATCATAATCACATCAAGGTCTGCACGAGGCACCACCTGGTTGTAGTGGATCGCAAAGCCATGAGCAAAAGCTAATACGGCTCCTTCCTTTAAATTTGGTTCTATCTCGTCTTTGTAAAGGCTTGACTGAAACTCATCTGGCGTGAGCACCATTACCAGGTCAGCTTCAGCAACGGCTTCGCTGACAATCTTCACGTTCAAACCAGCACCTTCAGCTTTAGCAGCCGATGAAGATCCTGCTCTCAAGCCAACCACCACATCTACACCAGAGTCTTTCAGGTTGTTTGCGTGCGCGTGCCCCTGTGAGCCATACCCAAGGATAGCGACTTTTTTCGCTTTAATAATCGAAAGATCGGCGTCTTTATCGTAATAAACCTGCATGGTATTTTCCTATTGTTAATTACTATTTTAAATTTGCGTTAATTCTTTATGTTACAGCGCCAACATTTTGTCTCCGCGACCAATGCCAGAGACACCAGACCGAACCACCTCCAAAACAGAGGCCTCACCAACCGAGTCCACAAACGCATCAAGCTTGGAGCTATCACCCACCAGCTGAACAGTGTACAAAGCTGGAGTCACATCAATAATCTGACCTCTAAAAATATCCACCGTGCGCTTAATCTCGGCCCGCTGCGCGCCCGTGGCCTTCAGCTTGACCAGCATGAGTTCCCGCTCAACATGCGCACCCTCGCTAAGATCAACCAGCTTGGCAACTTCAATCAGCTTGTTGAGCTGCTTTGTTATCTGCTCGATTTTTCGCTCATCACCGCTCGTAGTAAGCGTTAACCTCGATAGTGTTTCATCGTCAGTGGGTGCCACAGTCAGGGTGTCAATATTGTATCCACGCTGAGAAAAAAGACCAACAATACGAGAAAGCGCCCCTGGCTCATTTTCCATCAAGATTGAAATTATTCGGCGCATTTAGGTTCGCTCCGTTTTGCTTAATATCATATCCTTCATCGCTCCACCCGCAATACTCATGGGATACACGTGTTCATTCGGATCAACATAGATATCCATGAAAACCAATCTATCCTTAAGCGCGAAACATTCTTCCATAGCGGCTTCTAGGTCAGAAAAATGATCCACTCGCATACCAACATGCCCGTAGGCCTCTACCAGCTTTACAAAATCTGGCAGGGACTCCATGTAGGAATGGGAGTGACGCTTATCATATTGCATGTCCTGCCACTGCTTAACCATCCCCAAAGATTGGTTATTAATGTTAATAATTTTGATTGGTAAGCGGTATTGAAGACAGGTAGACAGCTCTTGTATGTTCATCTGAATGCTGCCTTCACCGGTAACGCACACGACCGTTTCGTTTGGATAAGCTACCTGTGCTCCCATTGCGGAAGGCAAGCCAAAGCCCATAGTGCCGAGCCCGCCCGAATTGATCCATTGGCGAGGGCGCTTAAATTTATAATATTGAGCTGCGAACATCTGGTGCTGCCCCACATCAGAGGTCACAATTGCATCGCCATTAGTGACCTTGCAAAGCGTCTCGACCACCTGCTGGGGTTTCATTTTTTCACCATCGGCAACGCTATACTTCAGGCAGTCTTTAACTTGCCACTCTTTTACGCGACCCCACCAAGACTTCAAAGCTTCGTCATCAATACCGTCTTTAACCTTTTCAAGCTGAACAAGCATGTCGGTTAGCACCTGGTGAACAGAACCCACTATTGGGATGTCAGCAGAAATCGTCTTTGAAATTGAAGCGGGATCAATATCAATATGAATTATGGTTGCATCTGGACAGAATTTTGCCGTGTTATTCGTTACGCGGTCATCAAAACGCGCGCCGACTGCAAGAATAACGTCAGAGTGATGCATCGCCATATTGGCTTCATATGTACCATGCATGCCAAGCATGCCGACAAACTGATCGCCACCACATGGATAGGCACCAAGGCCCATCAAAGTACTGGTTATCGGACAGCCTAGTTTCTCTACTAACTTAACCAATAGCTCTGAGCTGTCACCCTGTACGACCCCACCGCCACTATAGATAATCGGCCGCTTAGCCTTAAGGATTTCATCAACTGCTTTTTTTATTTGCCCGCTATGACCTCGGGATACAGGGTTGTAGGATCGCATCACAACCTTGCCAGGCTGCTTGTATTCAAACAGGTCTGCTGGGTTGGTCACGTTTTTGGGAAGATCAATCAACACAGGCCCTTTTCGCCCAGTATTCGCGATATAAAACGCTTTTTTGATCACCTCTGGGATTTCATCCGCGCTCTTAACAGCAAAACTATGCTTCACAACTGGACGGGAAACCCCCAGCATATCAGTCTCCTGAAAGGCGTCTTCCCCCACCAGGTGACCAGGCACTTGGCCAGAAAGGATAACCATTGGAATCGAGTCCATATAGGCTGTAGCAATTCCAGTAATGGTGTTTGTTGCACCCGGACCAGAAGTTGCTAACACTACACCAACCTCACCTGTCACTCGTGCGTAGCCATCGGCCATATGTGCAGCAGCCTGCTCATGACGAACCAAAAAGTGCTCGATAGTTTTGTGACGATAGAGAGCATCGTAAATATGCAGCACAGACCCACCTGGATAACCAAAAATCTGCTCAACACCCTCTGCCTCCAAAGAGCGAACAAGCAAGTCACCACCAGATAAAAGCTCCACGAAAAACCTCGCTATTTAATTAATAACTTTGCTGTAATTTAACCGTCTACACCACTAAAAAGCGGGAGAACGGCTAACACCGGGATCGGTTAGCGCTTGAATTGACCAGCTTATGGCTATTCGAGTTTTCAAAGCTTCTCATTAAGATAAGAAATGAGAATCTCAAGCGGGAATACTTACTAGGTAGGATAGTTGCCCCTGTTAAAGCAACAGTGTCCCGCGCGAAAGTTTTGCGGTAGCAAATGCCGACCACGCCTAGCTTAAATAGGGTGCAGATTCTGGCCATAATCACAGACTTTGTCAACCGTCAACACCACACTACGGGGGTTTACTCGCGACAGCTGAGTTCTGGCTTAGCCGACCCTCCCAATGAAAAATAACCACACAATGTGGAAATTACAAGGCACCCGGCACAGCAAAAAATGTATTTTTAAACTTAACTTGTAGATAAGCAGGTTATATTCACATCCAAAGCAGTTGGGGCTCATGAAAAAGCAAACACTTATTGCCAGCACTTTCATTTTCCTTTTTGGTCTCGCCATCAATGTTACTACCGCTGGCGTCTACACATGGACTGACACACAAGGGGAGATTCATTACGGGGACAGGGTCCCGCCAGAGTATAAGAATTCGGCAACTAAACTAAAAGGTCACTCATCGCCGACAGATGGACGCAAAACCTCTACGCCCTCCGTGACGCTACAAGAAAAGCTTGAAAGGCTAAATAAAGCAAACAAACAACGATCAGAACAACATCTAAAGGTAAAAAAAGAAGATGCCATGAAGGATGCGCGAGAAAAAAACTGCAGCTTAGCAAAAAACAACCTTAGCACCATGCGAGAGAGAGCAAGGGTTCGCGTTAAAGAAAAAAGCGGCGAGTACCGAATTCTCAGTCATGAGGAAAAAACCAATAAGGAAACAGAACTTAAGAAACAAATAAAAGAATTCTGCGCAGAGTGACAACCCGACCTAAAAGGCAATTACAAAGCAATATGAAAGACCTAGCTTGTAAGCGTCATTTATAGAGGCCATTCAAATTCTATGCCGGTCGGGTGAAACTGACACCCCTTGAGACCGTCAGGCCCCCAGCTTCCTTACCAAAGAAAACGCAAAAATAAACCCGAAAAAAAGCACTGCCAAAAGAGCAGGAGGGCCTCCGGGCACTGCATACTGATCAGGCCATATTGAGCCAGTGACACCTGGTATACTCGTTAGATCTCCGCTTCCCTTACCTACAACCAACTGAGACTTCATGCCATTTTCCATATGTTGAGCGATATCACAGTGCACTAGATAGGTTTTATCGCCGCTTGGCACGATAAATGTTCCGACTTTGGTGGCACCGCCCGCCGCTTCAAGGTGAAACATGCCCTGCTGATAAATGTACTTTGGTAAACCGTGCATCATCCACTGATGGCGGATTTCATCTTCATTTATAAATGTAACGGTAACCTTGCTACACGGCTCGACATAAAATTCATGCTGATCAAAGCCAAAAACAGTATCATTAAAAGGTTCAGCATATTTAACACCGGCTTTAACTGTAAACTGATATTCTTTGTTGAGTGACTGACAATCATTTGGCAGCTGCTCATCATTCCAGTTCATGACCATGCCTTCTGCATCCAGGGTCATTTTATGGTCGGAGTGGTCGTGTCCGGCATGCTGACTATGATCCATACCCTCAGCCATATGCTGGGAATGATCCATAGGTGAGTCCGAAGCATTCTGCTTGGTATGGCCCATATGCTCGCTGTGATCCATTCCCTCACCTTGCGCCATATGCTGGGAGTGATCCATAGGTGAGTCCGAAACATCCTGCTTGGTATGCCCCATGTGCTCACTATGATCCACGGCGCCTTCACCCGCCCCCTCTTCCGCAAAGCTTAATGAGCCATGTAGCAAAGCGATCAAGCACACAGAAAAAAGCGATAGTCGTCTAAAAAAATTCATTCTCATGATTCCAGAACCCTACTTTGGCTTTTTAGAGATTAAAATCAGGGAAAATAGCGCAACAGCAGCACCAATAAGCAGCCCTATTACCAAGAAACGCCATAACGTACCCGGGCGTGGCGCAATATCGCTGTAAAACCCTCTAACATCAAAGTCCATCCATACGGGAGTTTCTCTGCGGTGAAACTCTTCAGTGAAAAATTTTGCTGGGTCCACCCCTTGCAGCTTTGGCAAGCCATTTTCGTTGAGGTAAGACTCATAGGTGATTGCGGTGATCCCTCCCCCTGGATGCATACCGTTATTGGTAATCCCCCTTTCGTTATGATCGTGCATAACCCAAATACCCTCACCATAACTATTAAAACCATCATTCACGGTGGTCATTTCCAGGTCGATTCGCTCAGCTGAGCCCATATGAAAAACATCTTTGGTTATTTGAGCTTCCCGAGCGTGCTCATTACCATCGTAATGGGTTATTCGCATTTTATGCCCGTGGGGGTGCAGTGATATATCATCCTCGCCGGCATTAGCCACGCGCAACTTTACTTTTTCATCCGGCTTAGTGATCACCAGGGATTCCTGAATGGTATAAGGAAAAGTTTTGCCATTTAAAAGAAAATAATCAGAATCAGCATCTGTCAGGTCATAGCCTCTATTCATTTCCTTCGCTATCACACGTGGATCATTACTATTTTGGACAATGCTATGCAGCTCCTTATCAATACTTTGATAATGGAGATCATACTCGCGATCATAACTTTCTCTAATCGCCGCAGAGGGATAGCGCACATGGCCAGCACCGACATTCATCGACTGTACCCAGTTATTCGGGCGGTTTTCTTCAATCACAAACATACCCAGCAGACCCATCGTCACATGAGTATGTGGCTGCACATGGCAGTGATACATCATCGTACCTGTCGATCGAGGCGTCATATCATAGGTTCTTGATTCGCCGGGCATAATGGGCTTTTCGGCCGTTTGCGGCACACCGTCGTTGCCTTCACCATTTGCGTCAACAAAGGGGTGGTCCACGCCATGAAGATGGATGGTGTGGGGTAAGTAGTGAGTATTTTCCAACGTAATCTTTACAGTATCGCCTTGCTCAACGCGGATAACTGGAGAGGGAACGCGAAGCACTGTTTTTGCTTCCATGGTTTCAAAATTTTCTGTGGACATACCAAAGGTTTTTGGTGCAAATACCCAAAACCCCGGCCTGATACCCGGCGCAATGTCAAAGGTAGTGATGGGGTCGAAATCATCTGGAGAGCGTCCATTAAGCTCCATAACTTCCAAGCGGATATGAATCTCATCGGGATCACCATCTCCATCAAGATCGCGGCCTTTTTCCACGGCATCTGGTGCCAAGCCGGATTGCATCAGAGTTCCATGGGAAACGCGATTTGTACCCTTTACGAATGATGCCACCTCATAAGGGTTATCTGGTTTGCATACTTTGGACGCCCTTACCCATACACCTTCGATTTGCTGCTTACGACGCCAGCCAAGCACATCTTCCGGGCAGGGGTCTTCAACTTCACCCAAAACCGCCGCTTCAGAGACTGGTGGCGGAGAATAAGAAGGAGGGCCAAAGCTTTTTATCCAAGAAATAGTTAGGTTGTCGGGAATATAACGGTTGGGCGTGATGAGGTACGCAAAAAATAAAAGTGCGAGCATCAGAAATAAATAAACTAACTTTTTCAATTTCACCATCTCCAACCGATAGAAGAACTTGCCCAGCTTAGTCCAGAAAGAACCAATTTAAAGATAAGCAAGTGAGACGGGAGGAAGGAAGGGGTACCGATGATTTTGTCATCAGCCCCCCGAGCATTCAATAGATACTTAAGCCGAAGCCCCCTCTCGCTGCTGTTCACTTTTCTTCCACTTATAAAGAAAAACCCCAAAAAACACAAGGGTTAGAACTAGAATCAGCACTATGGGAACAACGTATTGCGCATAGTCAACCACTCCAACTGAAAAAGGGAAGACAGACGTATATTCCCGGCCGGTCTCTGGGTTTTTTGCCGTAACAAGCCCAATATATTGCCCTTCGGCCTTAAAATCTATCGTGACAGACATCGTTCCTCGCGGAAATCGCTTGGCTTCAGAATAAAAATCCGTATTGTTTTCGATATCTTGTTTCGTACCTAAATCAGCAAGTGTCGCTGTCACACCAATCGCTTCAACATCCCGCAATACTCGAAAGTCCACATCCATGTTGCGCAGTTCGTCATCAATAAAATCCAAAACGAATATCGCCTTACTCACCACCGGAATATCTTCGCAAAACTCTTGCGTTGCCCGTGACTCAGGTTGGTATCCGGTAAAGTGGGCTTTGTACGTTCCCACCCTCATCATACACATATCGTCATCCATGGATACGCCACCATGCCCCCAGGCGAAAGCGCCGGCACAAAGAGTGGATACAGTCAGCAACCCTTTTAAAACAAGCTGTATATTTTTTATTCTTGTTTTTCTCATAAAGACTTCTCCCCTAATATAATAACAAAAAGGCAGGGTGCTAACTTTAACACCCTGCCTTCATTACTTATAAGCTTCCCTAATTAAGCTTATTCTACATTTTGAAAGTCAGGAATCATTACACCACCAACCTCACTATAGTAACGATTACCTTCGTCATCGTAGAAAAACAGCATACCACCAAAGCGACTGTCGGGATCATATATTAAACTTGTCAAACGATATTTTTCCCATAGTGCATCATTAGCAGATACTCTAAGAGTGCGCGTTTCACCAGGCTGAACCGCTGGGCCAGTCACTATTAGCCCTGCTGGAGATACTGGGTCACTCTTATCGATAGGCTTCACTGTTAATACATCAGCATTCACAAAACGAACACCAGCTGTAGCAAAATCACCGACTCTCAATGGTGAGTCACCTTTGTTGGTCACTGTGATGTCGAAGTTAAATGCTCGTCCAGGGATATGGTAAACCGCATTTGAAACAACCACATCGAGAACATCACCCTGTTGTGGTATTTCATTGGTAACCACTTTACCTGTCTGCAGCGGTGTTGTATTTGGATATTTGGCATTAGCCCACATATAACCCGCCACGATAGCCACCATCGTCAAACCAAAAAAGGCGGCTGAAACAACCATATCCTTCACGCTAATCAAACTACCTGCCTCTGCCTCTCCGTGCTCAGCTATAAAGGTATAACGTCTCAGGAGAACAGGGTCTTTACGAATGAACCAGAAACCTAACCAAGCAACACCAACAGCAAACCAAAAGGCATTAAACCAGATTATTTCCTGCATACCGTAGTGCTCAAGATCGATGGTATCTCCCATTAGAGTTTCCACTTCGTTCTTGAAGTCGTCTGGGCGCTCACCCTCAACGGTAATCCATACTCCAGAAGCAATGATAGGCCCTGCATCCTTCACACTTACAACCGGGTGCACATGATATTCACCACCCTGTCGAGCCTTTAGAACAACTTTAAAGTGGTACTCCTTCCCTCTATAAAAGCGCGTTGAACGCACCATCGGCGTACCATTTACATGAGAATGCATGCGCAGAAAAGCAGGCCCAGGCACACCGATATTCATAAAGGAGGCGACCTCAGAAGAGGCAAGGTGCTCAGGCCAGAAACTAGACGGCATGAACTTACCAGTAATAGTAACTAGCTCTCCAACCTTAACTTTTGTTGGGCTTACATCAACATCCCACCAGTACATCGTACGCATACGTATACCTGCTTGCTGAGCTCTCTCACCGTGAGCGAACACTACATCACTATATAGCTGGAACCCAACAAGACAAACCACCATAAGCGGCATCTGCCATATTTTCATTTTTTTAATCATGTTTTCACCACGTTCTTAATTTGTTAGCTTTTGGCCAAGCCTGATGCATGCGTCATTCCACCAAATATATCTTGGCCACTGCAATTTATTCTTAGTTATATAAGTTTGGTTGCCCAGCGAGTAACCGCCAACTTTGAACCAACCCATACCCATAGGTAAAAATTCAATATCGTAACAAAGCCAGCAAAAAACGCAGTAAGCGGCGTTACAGCCTCACCGAAAGTTCGTAAAGTCGACTCTTCGATTATGCGCACATACTCAGGCATTGCAGTACGGATATACATAAAGCCCATCAAGTCAGCCGCCGTTACAATATACCCATCCCAAACCAAAGGAGTATGGAACGCTGCCGCTGCTGGCCAGTTAAGCGGGTAAATAAGCAAACCCCAAAGGAAGGCACCGACAAAACCCTGCAAGTAGAAACTACGCGTCAACAACAACACCGAATCAAGAATTATGGCCATGCCAATAAAGTTTGATGGTGATACAAAAGCCATTGGGAAATCAGCAAACAAATGGAAGTTAGCGTAACGACTCACCCATGCCGCGATCATATAACCCAGAACAATTGAGGTTGCTGCAATGGGGAGGCGGAAATATTTCCAGAAAAAATAGGTAAATACTGCTGGCGCAACAATCACAGAAACAGGTGTAATCAGCGGCCACCAACGACGATCTCGCCAATCTTGCCAATAATCCCAGTCACCTACAGTGAGCGCAACTAAAAATACCACAATACCACCCAATAAGATGGATGCGACAGGTACTAGCATATAATCAAATGCACGGAAAATCCTGCGCTGTTGCTCAGGTGTGGAAATTGCAGATTCTTGTGACATGTCGCTACGAGCGTCATCTTGGCTCTGATTATCGCTATCCTTTACGGAATCGTTATAACCCATACTAGCCTCCCCAGTTTATAGTTTTTCTTGATTTAATTAATTTTATATCTAGCTCAAAAACAGACTGGCTCAATAGCCCGCAAAGCTTGCTTAAATCAAACAATGCTTTGACTATAAGTATCAGCCTGTCCTACATGAAAACGCCATATTGCAGCGCCTACAATATAAACGCCCAAACCCAAGAGCACCTCGTCGGCACCAAACTTAAGATTTGTTCTCTTACAGCAGCCTCAGCCTAGCGAAAACCCCTTTTACCTATAGGCATACACAATCAATCTCGAGAGCGTATTCAACTATAAATTAAGACGGCACCGCCGTACGCTAAAAGCCCGACCTCCAGAGAGGCCTCATTCCTTGAGGCGGGAACTCTACCATTATTTCTTCCAACTAAACATACTTAAAGGTGAGAAAAAAGGTAGTTTTCAGCGCCATAAGAACTACACTTCTCCCTCTAAGGCGAACTAACCGATGGTCATACACTGGCCTGCAAGCCACCATGACTCAGATCAATAAAAGCCTATTTTTCAGCGGCAGACGCTGTCGGTCTAACGCAGAGACTCAGCTGGGTAGGTCTTTAGTCAAAACCCGAGAAAGGGCAATGACTACTGAGCACATACAACCTGAGCCAGCCCGCCGTCACTCCACGAACGTATAACTCTCTAAGCATGAACACCTCAGATATAACGGGAATCACCTAGGGCTAATACTCCACTGCCCCACTATTAGTGAGACCATTCAAACGATCACAGCCATCTCTTTCAAGCCAAGCCAGCCCACATCCAAATATCTAATTAGTCGACCACTCTAATGCGCCAGAGCCTGCTCCGTGAAACGTATCGGGAACTAACTGCTCACGATTTACGCATCAAGCCCGGACACTTTCAGTTCGCGCCACTTCATGCGGCACTAACCGGGACATCTTCACAAAATTCAAACTGCCCATCTTTTACCGATATGTTCACATTTTTTCCGGGCGGAAAATGCCCTTTAATCAAGGCCTCGGCCAGGGGGTTCTCTATCCACTGCTGAATTGCTCTCTTAAGCGGCCTTGCCCCAAAAACCGGGTCATAGCCCACCTCTGCCAATTTATCCATGGCCTCATCTGAAACCGAAATCGTCAGATCATGCTCGGCAAGACGAGAACCAAGGATGTCGAGCTGCCGGGATGCAATCCCTCGAATCTGTTCGCGGCCGAGAGGATGAAAAACCACCGTGTCGTCAATGCGATTGATAAACTCGGGGCGAAAATGCTGCCCCACAATCGCCATAACGGCATCCTTCATCTCGCCATAGTTCGTTTCCCCCGCCATGGATTGAATGACGTCAGACCCCAGGTTAGAGGTCATCACAATCACAGTATTTTTAAAATCAACAGTGCGGCCCTGCCCGTCCGTCAGGCGACCATCATCAAGCACCTGCAAAAGGATGTTGAACACATCCGGGTGAGCCTTTTCTACCTCATCCAGAAGAATCACTGAATACGGGCGGCGACGCACGGCTTCAGTAAGGTAACCCCCTTCCTCATAGCCCACATACCCTGGAGGGGCTCCAATCAGCCGGGAGACGGAGTGCTTTTCCATAAACTCTGACATATCGATGCGCACCAGGGCTTCCTCGGTATCAAAGAGAAAATCCGCCAAAGCCTTGCATAACTCCGTCTTACCCACTCCCGTGGGGCCCAAAAAAAGAAACGAGCCATTAGGGCGATCTGGGTCAGCCAAACCTGCCCGGCTACGACGAATAGCATTAGAAACGGACACCACTGCTTCATCCTGCCCCACCAGGCGTTGATGTAGCTCTTTTTCCATGGAAAGCAGCCTCTCTTTTTCGCCGCCCATCATTTTAGTGACAGGAATACCCGTCCACTTCGAAACCACTTCCGCAATTTCTTCCTCTGTCACTTTGTTGCGCAGCAAGTGCATTTCAATGGCATCACTTGAAGAGGCACTCTGCAGTTGTTTTTCCAGCTCGGGAATTTTTCCATACTGAAGCTCTGACATTTTACTCAAGTCTCCAGCCCGACTCGCCGCTTCAAGGTCTAATCGACACTGCTCCAACTCTTCCTTGATATTTTGAGCGCCATGCAAAGAGGCTTTTTCTGCGGCCCACACTTCGTCCAGATCCGCATAGTCCTTTTCATATTTTTGGATCTCATCATTGATATTACCGAGACGCTGTTTTGACGCCTCATCCTCTTCTTTTTTGAGCGCTTCTTTTTCTATCTTAAGTTGAATAATTCGTCTTTCCAGCTTCTCCATTTCTTCTGGCTTGGAATCTTTTTCCATTCGAATCAGGCTGGCGGCCTCGTCGATAAGATCAATGGCCTTATCCGGCAATTGTCGATCTGTAATATATCGCTGGGATAGCTTTGCAGCGGCAACAATTGCCGGATCAGTGATATCTACCGCGTGATGCAGCTCGTAACGTTCTTTTAAACCGCGAAGTATTGCTACGGTATCTTCAACAGTGGGCTCTTCCACTAGGACTTTTTGAAAGCGACGCTCTAGTGCCGCATCTTTTTCAATATACTGCCGATACTCATCTAGAGTTGTCGCACCCACACAGTGCAACTCACCTCTTGCTAATGCAGGTTTTAACATGTTCCCTGCATCCATCGCGCCGTCACTTTTCCCCGCACCCACCATCGTATGCAACTCGTCAATAAATAAGATCACCCTACCTTCTAACTTTGCCAGCTCAGACAACACGGCTTTTAATCTTTCTTCAAATTCTCCCCTGAATTTTGCCCCTGCTACTAACGAGCCCATATCCAAAGAAAGTACCAATTTATCTTTTAATGAATCAGGGACATCGCCATTGATAATGCGCTGAGCCAAGCCTTCTGCGATAGCGGTTTTACCAACACCCGGCTCACCAATTAACACCGGATTATTTTTAGTGCGTCGCTGTAAAACCTGAACGGTACGTCGAATTTCGACATCTCGACCGATAACCGGGTCCAGCTTGCCGTCACGTGCGCGCTCGGTGAGATCAATGGTATATTTACTTAATGCCTGCCGACTGTCTTCAGCACTTTGATCCTGCACGGTTTCGCCTCCACGGATATTTTCGATAATTTCTTTTGCTTTTTTTTCGGATATTTTATTTTCAGATAAAATTCGACCCAACTCACCCGACTCTTCGATAGAAGCGAGTAGAACCACTTCACTGGAAATAAACTGGTCGCCCATCTGCTGTGATTTTTTGTCTGCAACATTTAATAAGCGCACTGCTTGATTTGATAAGTGCACTTCACCCTGAGCACCTTGAACCTGGGGCAATCTATCCAAAGCGGCGTCGAGCAGCTGTTTTAATTCAGCGACATTTACCTGCATCTCTTTCAGTACGCTTTCAACGAGCCCACCTTTTTGGTCAAGCACCGCATAAAAAATATGTACCGGCTCAATAAAGGAGTTATCCCTACCAATAGCTATGGACTGAGCGTCCGATAGAGCCACCTGCAAATTATTAGTCAAACGATCAAAACGCATAAGTCAGCCTTATTGAGTGATTTCTATTTTAATCGGGTCGACCTTGAATAATTCAAGTGCCTTCAGGTAACCAACTGATATATATCATTATTCATGATGCGTACTTAGGGGCATCAAAAAACAGGAACTAAATTGAACTGCGCGACAACCAAATACAGGAAGCCATTCGGCCGCAAATATTTTCTCTTCGGTAGGAGTAGAATCTTTCAGCGTCACTATAGGTGCAGAGATCACCGCCATAAATATGGCGCAGGCCTTGAGAAGCTAGAATCTGCCTGGCCGCTTCATAAATATCCATCAGGAATTTTGATGACCTCCCCTGAAATGGAAAAAATATACGCTTTTCATTAAGGCGAGGGTAGTTTTGGCGATAAAAATCCACCACGTCGTCACCCACTTCAAAATGCTTTGGGCCAATCGCTGGGCCAAGCCAAGCCATTATATCTTTTGGTGGAGCAGAGAATGTGGACAGTGTATTTTCCAAAATACCTGCCCCCAATCCTCGCCAGCCAGCATGACTTACCGCAACATGATTCGCCAGGCGATCACAAAAAAAAACGGGTAAGCAGTCTGCGGTTAATACAGTGCAAATTTGATTTATTTCGCTGCTAAACGCGGCATCTGCGTCGAAGACTTGATTTGAACCACTGACCTCAAGCACCTCTGTGCCATGGGTTTGATTGAGCCACTGGGGCTTAAGGCCATCCCCCAGCCATTGCTGAAAAAGCTGCCTATTGCTCGCAACATCTTTTTCATCATCTCCAACATGGGAGGCAAGATTAAAGCTATCCCATGGCGAGTGACTCACGCCACCAAGGCGCGTGGTTACCAAGGCTTTCACACCATGCGGCGCTGGCCACTGCGGCCATATCATCGTATTTCTACTGGGTATCTGGGGTCTTGGCATCGGCCCTTAGCACCTGAATAATCTGCTGCATATCCTCCGGCATTTCCGCTTCCCACTCCATAAGCTCACCAGTGGCAGGATGGAGTAAGCCGATTTTTCCCGCATGCAAGGCCTGGCGTTTGAATCCACGCAATGCGTCCAAAAGTGCCTGCGAGGCACCCTTGGGGTGGCGTAAACGGCCACCATAAACCCCGTCCCCCATTAGTGGATAGTGAATATGCGCCATGTGCACCCGGATTTGGTGAGTACGCCCGGTTTCTAGGTTGACTCGGATATGGGTATGCCCGCGAAAACGCTCAACCAGTCGATAGTGCGTAATGGCTTCTTTTCCGCCATTCACCACGGCCATTTTTATTCGCTGGTTGGGGTGACGTCCAATAGGTGCATCGACCGTTCCGCCACCCGTCATCACTCCCACTGCGATGGCTTCGTACTGGCGCTTAACACTGCGCTCTTGCAACTGACTCACCAAGTCATGGTGGGCTGGCAGGGTTTTTGCCACCACCATCAACCCTGAGGTGTCTTTATCGAGACGATGTACAATCCCTGCGCGCGGAATGGCAGCAAGCTCAGGATTATAGTGCAGCAAGGCGTTCAACAAGGTGCCGTCTGGATTACCCGCTGCCGGATGGACAACAAGACCCGCTGGTTTATTCAGCAGCAAAATATCGTCGTCCTCATAACAAATATTAAGAGGGATTTCCTGCGCTGCCCAGCGGGTTTCAGACTCAAGGGTAGCCACCAGCCTCAGCAACTCGCCCCCCTTTACTTTTGTTTTGGTCTTCCAAGCTTCGCCATCTACAGTCAGATCACCTGATTTAATCCAGGCCTGCAGACGAGAGCGAGAGTATTCGGAAAAAACTTCCGCCACCACCTGGTCAAGCCGCATTCCCACCATGGTATCGGCTACTTTTGATTCTATTGTAATTTGTTCAGTCATTCAGTTATCACTATATGTACTTGGCAGGCACTGGAAAACTACCTGCGCTCAAATGTTTATTCTATACTAGTGCGCTGCGATACCCATAAGGAAGCTGTTTTTCATGTATCAAATTTTTAAAACGTTTAGCATTTCACTCTGTATCTTGTCCCTTTTTGCCTGCGCAAGCAGTAAGGATCCGGATGCGGACTTAGCCAAAGCCAATTCAGAAAGCGAGCAAGGTTATTATTACCGAGCCCAAAAATCCCTAAAGGGTGGCCAAATGGTTGCTGCTGTAGAAAAGCTAGAGGCATTGGAAGCACGCTTTCCTTTCGGACGTTATGCAGAGCAAGCACAACTAGAGCTTATCTACGCTCACTTTCGTAACCAGGATTTTGCCCAGGCGAACGCGGCGGCAGATCGTTTTATTCGCCTTCATCCTCATCATCCACAAATCGACTACGCGCTTTACGTGAAAGGTTTGGCCACTTTCAGCCTGGATCGCAGTGTCTTCGAGGCCATCCTACCCACTGACCTAAGCCAGAGAGATATGGGAGCCGCCAGGGATTCTTTCCGCTATTTTAACAAACTGGTTCGACAGTACCCCAACAGCCCTTATTATGCAGATGCTCGGGCGCGTATGCTTTTTTTACGCAACCTTCTTGCCCAGTATGAGGTCAATGTGGGGCGCTTTTACATTGAACGAAGCGCTTATGTAGCGGCCGCCAATCGCGGAAATTTTATTGTACAAAATTTTCAGAACACCCCTTCCGTGGCAGACGGCCTGGATATTATGATTCATGCCTATCAAGCCTTGGGGCTCAATGACCTCGCTAAGGGGGCGCAACAAGTAATCGAAACAAACTACCCGGACTATTACAAATCGTCTTTGTTTGGTTTCGAGGAAGTGGAAACCAAACCCGACAATAAAAGCTGGCTGAATATTCTTAGTTTTGGCCTGCTGGGATAACCTGAGGGTTTTGTCGCTACTCCCCGGCTAACCAACGGCAAGTAATGGGGTAACGTCGATCTTTACCAAACCCTCGCCCCGTAATACGCGCACCCACTGGCGCCTGATCCCGCTTGTATTGGTTTAAATCCACCAAGCGAATGATGTGGTAAACATCATCCCGATTAAACCCCCTAGCAACAATATCATCGGCACTTAGGTCTCTCTCGACATATAATTCAAGAATCTGATCCAGAATAGAATAAGGTGGAAGACTGTCTTCATCGACCTGATCTGGAGCCAGCTCTGCTGAGGGCGGCCTGTCAATTACCCGCTGAGGAATAACCGGCCCGCCGGGTAAGGTATTACGGTATTCAGACAACTTGAACACCAGGATTTTAGGTACATCTTTAAGGGCATTATACCCCCCCACCATGTCACCGTAGAGAGTGGCATAACCCACCGCCATTTCGCTTTTATTGCCCGTTGTTAGTACCATATGGCCGAATTTATTAGAAAGCGCCATCAACAATGTGCCGCGGCAGCGCGCTTGAAGATTTTCTTCCGTCTTATCCACCGCTTTGTCTGCAAAAGGCTCTGCCAACACCGACATATAAGAATCATAAATATTTTCAATAGGCAGACAGCGGTAATTCACCCCCAAGCGCTGCGCCTCATCTTCGGCATCTTCAATACTCATTGAAGATGTATACCGAAAAGGCATCATAACGGCCTGCACGCGCTCAGGGCCTAAGGCATCAACAGCGATAGCCAAAGACAAACCTGAATCAATTCCACCTGAAAGCCCGAGAATGACACCCGGAAAGCCATTTTTGTTTACATAGTCCCGCAAACCCAGAACCAGGGCATCGTAAACTCTCCCCTCTAGTGACTTGATGGCACTGCTTTTGGGCAAGTCCTCCCCTACACGCAGGCGCTGCCCTTCATAATCAAAGTGAAGTGAGAAAAGCCCCTCTTCACATGCGGGGGCCGTGAAGCAAACCTGCCCTTTTTCATCAATCAACATGGAGCTGCCGTCAAAAACCAGTTCATCCTGCCCGCCCACGAGGTTGGCATAGACGATGGGCACACCCGATTCCAAAACCCGCGATTTCAAGGCTGCTTCGCGATCTGCTTGTTTATCCGTATGAAAGGGAGAGGCGTTCAGGTTTACCATAAGCTTCGCACCCGCCGCTACCGCTTGACGAGTCGGCCCCTCAAACCAGATATCTTCACAAATGCTGATGCCGATGGGGACCCCTTTAACCTCCACCACCTGTGTTTGCGTACCAGGGGTGAAATAACGCACCTCATCAAACACCTGATAATTAGGCAAATGTTGTTTCTGATAAATGCTCGTAAGCTCTCCATCATGAATCAACACAGCACAGTTGTAGAGCTTCCCGTCGATAAAATAGGGGCAGCCTAACAACACATCGACACCTTGCACGGCTTGGCAAATTTCCTTCAGCGCCTGATCGATACGCTTTTGCAAACTGGGGCGAAGTAAGAGGTCTTCAGGGGGATAGCCGGTGAGGGTTAATTCAGGAAAAACCACCAAGTCGGACTTTTCGTTTGCGAGAACAGTGTGAGCGGTTTCAATCACTTTCTGGGCATTGCCCGAGATGTCACCAACGTGGAAATTTAATTGTGCAATGGTGATGCTCAGTGTGTGACTCATGAAGGCCCTCCGGCAAGCTTATTAAAAGCGACTCTGCAACAGCAGCATAATGACAAAAAGATCGTCGGATTATCCAGCAAAAGCGCGTTGAAATCGAGGCAAACTCCGTATTCAGCCTTCGTTGTTCAGGATGCAAAATTCTCGTGACCACAACAAGGATGATCTACACTGGTCCAGTGCCCCCCCAATTTAGAAGAAAGGAAAAACAGTGGCCAGACTCATCACGCTTCTCATCCTCGGATCCGGCTTTTATTGGCTTTATCGACAACTTACCGAGAAGCTGAAAAACAAAACGAAACCTGCCGAAATCAGCCAAAAAAAGATGGTTCAGTGCAGTTTTTGTGGCGTGCATTTCCCACAAGACCAGAGCCACGCCCACAATCAGAAAACGTTTTGCTCTCCAGAACATTTAACCCTTTTTAGCGAAGAGAAGGGGCTGAACACCGATAGCAAAACAGGCACAGACAAAACGGATAGCAACTCCCATGAATAGCTTTCAATAAACCCATGGAAGAGCTGACGGATTACACAAAATCCCGCCTGCGCTCGTTGCAGGTCTATTGCTATTATCGGCTATTTATATCCTTAAGCCTTCTCGCCGCTTTTTTTGGCCGTTCCGGGTTGCGGGACTTTGATATCACTTTCACCCAGCTGTATTCTTTTACAGCATTGATTTACCTGCTTATATGCCTGATCAGTCTGCTGGTCGCCCATCAAAAACGATCCCAGTACAGCCATCAGGCGTTTTTCCACGCCTGCACTGACATCATTGTTTTAAGCTTATTAATGCATGCAAGCGGCGAACACGCCAATAACTTCCACATCCTGATGGTGGTCAGTGTGGCGGCTGGTAATATCCTTGTGGTGGGCCGACTCGCCACCTTTATTGCCGCCTTCGCAACGCTGTGCGTGCTTTACGAACAGTTTTATTATTCCATAAATACGGCCAGTTCAAAGGGCATTGAGCTCTTCCAGGCGGGCACCCTCGGCATCGCTTTTTTTGCCACCGCCATCATCACCCAACAACTCGCCAAACGTCTGAGAGAAAGCGAACAGCTCGCCAAACAACGTGGCGCAGACCTGGCCGAACTAGAACAACTGAACCACCTCGTTATACAGCGCATGCGTACGGGCATTGTCGCGTTAAATGAAGACTGTTCGATTAGCCTGATTAATGATGCTGCCTTGAATTTACTGGGGAAACCGGACACCTCACTGGGAGATAAGCTGGACACCTTGTCCACTGATCTTAAGCAAGCCTTGGCAATTTGGCAGAAAGACTCAGATTACCGCCACCCTCCATTTCGCACCCAGCCCACCGCGCCAGAGGTGCTCAGCAACTTCACCCGGCTCAATCATGGCGAACACCCTGGTGTATTGATATTTCTTGAGGATCAAAGCCAGCTCACCCAACAGGCCCAGCAAATGAAACTGGCATCCCTGGGTACACTTACAGCAGGTATCGCACATGAAATACGCAACCCCCTCGGCGCCATTAGTCATGCAGCACAATTGCTGCAAGAGTCTGAAGACTTAAACAAGGGCGATGCAAGGTTGGCCGACATTATTCAGCAGCACTCCATTCGCATGAATAAAGTCGTCGAAAACGTGCTGCAACTCTCTCGACGCAAACAATCCCACGCAGAGCTGATCAGCTTAAACCTATTCCTCAATACCTTTACTGAAGAGCTCTCTGACTCTCTCGGCTCAGACATTCAGATAAATCTTTATATTGAAGATGCCTCGTTGCAAGCCAGAATAGATACCAACCAACTTACCCAGGTGCTCACCAACCTTTGTCAGAATGGCCTGCGTTATAACGAAAATGAAACCGGCAAAGCTGAAATCACATTAACAGGCGGCCGACTTGAGAACAGTGACCGTCCTCATATCGACGTTATCGACCAGGGCGCTGGTATTTCGCCAGAAGATGCCGAGCACCTGTTTGAACCTTTTTTCACCACCAGCGCCATGGGTACCGGACTGGGGCTTTTCATTGCGAAAGAACTCTGCGAGGCAAACGAAGCGCGCTTAGACTATATTCCTTTAAAGGGCGGAAGCTGTTTTCGGATTACCTTTCCCCATCCGGAGCGCATTTTCTCACTCAGCACAAGCGATCACCTAAGCACATAACAAAGTCACCGTATGAATCAAAAAACAGCCCTAATTGTTGATGATGAGCCTGATATCCGGGAACTTCTGGAAATCACCCTCGGCCGCATGGATATAGACACCACTGCGGCAGAAAACCTAAGGCAAGCGCGTGAATACCTCGGTCAGCAAAACTTTGACCTCTGCCTGACGGACATGCGCCTGCCAGACGGCAATGGACTGGAGTTAGTAAAACTCATTCAGGAGCAGCACAGCCACACTCCCGTTGCCGTTATAACCGCCTTTGGCAGCGTAGAGACTGCCATTAACGCCCTCAAATCAGGAGCTTTTGATTTCGTCAGCAAACCCGTTGACCTGCAGCGGCTTCGCGACCTTGTGGAAACCGCTCTAAAACTTGGCAAAGAAATAAACGAAACAGCACAGCAACAGAGCTCCCCTATTCTGGGCGATTCCGCCGGCATCATTGCATTGAGAAGCCAAATCGAAAAACTGGCAAGAAGCCAGGCACCGGTTTACATCTGGGGAGAATCTGGCAGCGGTAAGGAGCTAGTCGCTCGCGAGATTCATCAACGTGGCCCACGATTGGAACATCCTTTTATTGCGGTAAACTGCGGCGCGATTCCCACAGAGCTGATGGAGGGTGAGTTTTTCGGTCATATAAAAGGCAGCTACACAGGTGCTCATGCCGATAAAGAAGGGCTCTTCCAGGCCGCCAACAAAGGCACGCTTTTTCTCGATGAAGTGGCGGATTTGCCACTCAGCATGCAGGTAAAGCTCTTACGCGCCATTCAAGAGAAATCCATCCGCCCCATCGGCGGCCAGCAGGAAATTCCGGTGGACGTGCGCATTCTCAGCGCAACCCATAAAAACCTGCAAGAAGAAGTAAACGCGAATCGTTTCCGCCAGGATCTTTTCTACCGCATCAACGTTATTCAGCTCAGCGTTCCCTCTCTACGGGAGCGCAAAGAAGACATCCCCCTGCTCACCCAGACATTTATTGAAAGACTGGCTGGTCAAAATGGGATGGTAAAGCCTGAGATAGCCGCTTCGGCACAACGGGCGCTCAACCAATTTAGCTATCCGGGCAATGTTCGCGAACTGGAAAACATACTGGAGCGCGCGTTAACCCTCTGCGAAGGCGAACTTATTCAAGAGGAGCACCTCCAGCTTCCTGATTCACTGCTGGGCGGGCAAAATAATAGCGGCCCCAAAGCTCCATCGTCTTTTACTACTGAAGTGTCGCAAG
>DFBZ01000163.1 GCA_002366835.1 Gammaproteobacteria bacterium UBA3067 | reverse complement strand
CTACCGATAAAGTCTGCGAATCGACCCATGACCTCTTCGCAGGGTGCTGCACCTTTCAGCATATGGTTAGTGATGCCTGTATAATTTTCAATAAATGCGCTTATGCGCATTCCTGGATGCATTAACTCTTGAAAAGTATCCGCTATTTCGTTATTTACTATGCGCACTGCGCCAATTTCTATAGCGCGATCGCCCATATCTGGTGAGAGGCCTGTGGTTTCAAAATCCAGGATAACAAGTGAGTTAGCATTGGGCATAGGAGTGTGAAGCGGAGTGATGATAAAAATTAAGAACGGTATTGTATCCCCCGCTCGCTGGAGAAAATACCTGAAAAATTGAGAAAGTGGATTTTTTGGCTGTGAGCATACTGTAAATTCCGAAAGGCCTCATGCTTTCCATATGCTCTTTAATATTAAGATATTTTTTGAATTTTATGTACGATGGCTTTTATCTTGTGATTTACATTGCTGCGGAGTGTTTTATGAGAATTAAATTATGACCGCAAAAAAAACTGATCCAGATAAGTTAGAGCGTATTCTGGCTGAGCAGCGCGCTTATAATGCCACGCGGGAAAAAGGCTATAGAGAGCAGGCTTTAAAGCTTTATCCTTGGGTTTGTGGGCGCTGTAGTCGTGAGTTCTCTCACGCTAATGTGCGAGAGCTGACAGTGCATCATGTGGACCACAATCATGATAACAATCCTTCGGATGGCAGCAATTGGGAGTTGCTGTGTATCTATTGTCACGATGAAGAGCATTCTAAATATGTAAACTTTGTACGATATGGCAGTGGCTCAGAGTCGGAGGTGGCACCGGCAACCCATAATCCCTTTGCTGATTTAAAAGATAAAATGGATAAAAAGAAAAAATAAGGGCGGTTTATCTATCCCTTTTTTCCGGGCTTCTGTTTGGCTTGTTCAGAGTTTTTGGATGAAGGGAGAGATGCAGTATAAATTCTCTGCATTTCCTAGCAATGAGGTGATAGTTACTCGTTAACGTGAGTTTCTACTTCAATTGTTTCCGTTTCCGCTGGCACTTCTGTTGTGGCAGCCTCGGCTTCTATCGCTGGAATTTCTTCAGTGGGTGTTTCAAATATTGATGCCTCTTCAGCTGGTTCTTCTAACGGAGCAGAAATAATTTCACCATCTTGGTTGAAACAGAGCCAGCCCCAACCAGCTTGTTTCGCGGCAAATTCAGCTGCTTTTTGTGCGCAGTATTCCTGGTCGTTGCTTGCTGTCCATAGGGTTTGGGTGCCGGTGGCCTTTTCGTAGGTGACCTCGCAAGCCAAGCCTGCGGCGGTATTTTTAAACACCCGAATGATACGTTTCGAAGTGTTGTGTTCACAGGTGTATTCAATATCGCTGATAGCTGTCTCCGAAGAATAAACATTTTCTAGTGGCTCTGCGGAAGCCGCAGAGCAGGTTGCAATTAAAGTAGCTGCGGTCACTATATTCAGTAAATTAAAATTTTTCATATCGAACCCTGCCTAAGTTTAATGGATGGATTGGCTCAGGCATTTATGCCTCTGTGTGAATTAGACTATAGTCGCCATTCTGCCAAATGGCGTTGCTCATTTTAATAGAGCGATAGTCAACAGGAGGAGAGGCGGGTCTCATATTAGGCATTATTTTTTGGGTATTCATGAGATATATTGCTTTGGATGATCTGTTGTATCGCTTGAAATAATTCTTTTCTTTGTTGGCTTGCGCGAAAAATAAAACCGATATGTCGCGTTGGTGCCGGTGCCTTAAATGGAATATATCGCACATTTGTATGTTCTAAGGTTTTCTGTTCGACGGCCAAAGCGGGTATTAGCGTCATGACCTCATTGGCTTCTACCATGTAGCGCAGGGTTTCCAGGCTCGTTGCGGTGAACTCGTTGATGCCTTGACCTTGGGCGAGTTGGCAAATCTCTAGGGCGTGGGCACGTAAGCAGTGGCCTTCTTCCAGTAAGGCAATTTTGCCTGTATCCAGGTCATTGTAATTGATTGCGCTATTATGGCTTTCAATTTGGCTGCGATGTACCGCGAGATAAAAGGGCTCGTCGTAGAGTGGTAAGTGTCTTAAACCCTCCAGCTTGTCTTCCAAGGGCAGCGCTAACACAAGTAAGTCCAGTTCAAAGTTACGTAATTTAATGAGCAGCTGTTCGGTTTGTGCTTCATGCAGGGCGAGGTGAAGTTGCGGAAATTCTTGCCGTAAGGGTTTGATGATTTTAGGCAGCAGGTAGGGGGCGATGGTGGGAATGAGGCCGAGCTTGAGGGTGCCAGCGTAGGGGTTCTTAAACTCTTCTGCCATGTTTTTTAGTTGTTGCACTTCTTCGTGTACGGCCAGGGCGTGTGTTAGTGCTTGCTCGCCAGCCTCCGTTAGGCGGGCTTGTTTGTGGCTACGTTCTATCAGTTGTAGTCCGAGCTCTTCCTCCAGCTTTTTTATTTGTGCGCTAAGGGTAGGCTGACTAACATGGCATTTTTCTGCCGCTTTACGGAAATTGAGCTCTTTTCCCAGTGTAATCAGGTAGTTGAGGTCACGTATATTCATAAAGTTTATCGCAAATAAAGTGATAGGCAATGCCTATTAAAAATATAGGAAGCATTGATTGGAGTGATTGATGGTAGGTTTGTATAGTTAATCATGCAAGTGAATGACTTCAACCAAGAGGAAAGCGTAATGAAAAATAGTGAAGGAAAATCTGTGCCCCAGGTGATATTTAAAACGCGTGAAGGGGATGAATGGAAGGACGTAAGCAGTGATGCGCTGTTTGCCAATAAGACGGTGATTGTTTTTGCTTTGCCAGGTGCTTTTACTCCCACATGTTCGTCTACCCATTTGCCCCGTTACAATGAATTGGCACCGGTACTTTTTGAAAATGGCGTCGATGCGATTATTTGTCTTTCTGTCAATGATGCCTTTGTTATGAATGCATGGAAAGAAGATCAACACGCTGAAAATATACAGTTTATCCCAGATGGTAATGGTGATTTTTCACGCGCTATGGAAATGCTGGTAGCTAAAAATGACTTGGGTTTTGGCGAGCGTTCGTGGCGTTATTCCATGCTGGTGAAGAATGGCGTGATCGATAAAATGTTCATCGAGCAAGAGAAGCCGGGTGACCCCTTTGAAGTTTCTGATGCTGA
>DFBZ01000160.1:68508-69318 GCA_002366835.1 Gammaproteobacteria bacterium UBA3067 | reverse complement strand
AATACCTCGTAATGGGAGGTAGCAGAAGGGTCAGTAACCGACGATATTTTATGGCCACGCAAGTGCAGCTTATCCTCATCCATCGCCTGATTAAGGCGAGAAACCCATTGCATGATATCCTGGCGTTCCAATAGCTGATCATCTGTTTCGTTAAACACCTGAATACGGTTTCGACCCGCATCTTTAGCGCTTATCAGCGCCTCATTCGCAGATTTAATCACGTCATGGGCAGAATCGGCCTTTTCATTAACTATGAACAGTCCAGCGCTTGCGGTTATGGAAAATGTTTTATCTTCCCAGGCGAAACGAAAAGACTCAACTGCATGCATCTGATTATCAACAACTTGATAAGCCCCCGTCTCGTCTGCATCGCGAATAATCAAGCCGTATTCATCATTGCCCAATCTGGCAACCGTACCATTTTGTGGCATCCACTGAATAAGAATTTCAGCAATATCTTTTAGCAATTGATCACCTGCGTCTAAACCACAGGTATTGTTAACGACTTTAAACTGATCCAGGTTGATGGCACACACCACATGCTCACTTTTCGAGGCCTTTGCCTCCAGTACTATTTCTGCGACCTGCCTATCAAACTCTCTCCGATTGATAAGCCCTGTCAATTGATCATGACTGGTCTGATGCTCTAGCGTGCTGTAGGCCTGCTGCACCATACTTTCAAGGCCACGCTCCACCAACGGAACATCGTTATCCCGAATTATACTTATTGTTTGATCTTTAAAAGATCGCACCAAATCAATAAGAGATAGTTCCAGGTTTTTTATCCCTTGCTGATTTACAAAAACGTAG
>DFBZ01000160.1:64746-68398 GCA_002366835.1 Gammaproteobacteria bacterium UBA3067 | reverse complement strand
AAGCGAGGCCGTTCTTCTTCTGTTGTAAAAAGATCCACTATATTTTCTATAGCAACATACTCTAATTTTTTCTCATGATTTCCTAAAAACATTTTATATTTAGAAAATAGGGAATCACTATCTGAATCATCAATTTTAACGGCCTTTATACGGTCGCACACTTCTTTATAGAAGTCCTCCGATCCTTGTTGTATATTACCCAAATAAAATCCAATACTCTTCTCTAGCACCTGTACACAGCTATCCCAGCCACTCCCCTCAGGCTTAAGCAAGGACAGCATCATAACTTCTTTCCAACCCGCTTCGAGGAGTACCGGGATTATTTTCAATATTTTCCCCTCCGTCGAAAAGCCATCAATCATAGACAAGCAGTTCTTTTTCGCACTGTTTATTTTTTCCTGACCATTACATGATTCAGTCACACGATTAATGTTTTTACGGTAAATTCTTTTCTTAACTTCTACCAGCTTATTAACTTCTTCAAGTGCGGAATCAAAAACACTCTCATCACGCCCATAATCACCTACTACGGAAGCGATAACCCGATCTATCTCCTTGAATGTTTTAGCGTTGCGAACTCCGCCCCCCTCATCTAGCTCGGCAACCCGGTTAATCAACAGACGTGCTGGATGGATCTGATTTTCATAAAACGACTCATCCGTAAATATAAGTTTACTTAAGGGNNGTATCTTCAACTTCTCGAGGCTGCTTGAAATTTCTTTATTATTCAAAACCGCTAACATTGCTTCAAATAATCTATCAATATTATTAAATTTTGTTACATCTGCATCACATAATTTTGAGTTACTATTTTCTTCAAAAAGCTGCGTTGTTGTAACAACTTTATCGGGTGGACCATCCATCTTGATAGATTTCTGCGCCTTATCCAGTACAGTTAACACTTCTTCCTGACTGAGGACTTCGGGGTTTATCGGGCTAGCGGACTCCTCTTGCGGCCCCTCTTCTTTAGGCATACTGCTTACATTTTTCTGCTGTTCAGAAATTTCTAAAAGGTTTTGTACCGTTTTATACGCGTCCCTGGCTATCTTCTGTTGGCGATCGAATTGTTCTCTGTCTATATTATTTCGGGATCGCAAGTGCTCGGAAAAAGACGAACCAAAAGCCTCATCATTTGTTGCGCTAGAACCAACTGAAATTATTTCTTCTTTCTGTGAGGTTGGCTGCAAGCCTGGATCAACTTGACTTTGATCAAGCTGATCTACCCTCGAATGAGCATCGCTGGCATTTAAGAGAGCGGAGTTCGCTGCTAAATCATTGCCATCAGCAGCTTCTGAGCAAAGCTCACTAACATCTAGCTCACACGCGGGGTTTCCAGTTTGAAATGGCTCTTCGCCTCTTATCGGAGCTGAACTTTTAGCCTCGGCTGCTTTATACCTGCGGATTTCCTCAACACCAATCTCAGGCAATATCCCACTATTAATGAGGATGCTATTTATTTCATCGTAAATAACACTAAGGTTGTTGATAAATGCGCTTTCAAATACATTAAATATTACTTTCTCTGTCACCGTTTCCACTGAGAGGTTTGAAAAACATTCGGAAAAGGCATCACAAAAAACATTTGGAGATACAGGAATTTCCTGACCATCAAAATCACCCCGTAACAATTTTGAATACCTTATTTTTAGTTCTAGCAGTTGCTGAGAATACTTATCATTAGCACGTGCAATAATGATCTTACTAACCAACCACCCCTCAAAATCTTCTTTACCGACTATTTCAAGCTTACCAGAAGCAACGGAGTGTGAATTGGAGGAAGAGTCGGGTTCATAACTCCCAAGATTTTCATCAAACCGAAGGGCCACATTTTTACTAAATCCAGTGAGGATTTCTCTTCGCTTAGCCTTTAGCTCCCTTGCTGCCGCCAGAAACGAGCCTTGAACCATGTTATTTTTAGCTGCATCGGCGCCGTCCATTAGAGAGCCATCAACCTGAGGGAAAAAACTCTGCATCAGCGCTGTGATATTATCTCCAGCGCAGCGCTTACAAAGTGCGTGGATGCGCTGAGTATTTTCATTAAAACCTTGAGGTTTTTTTAACGTCTTACTATTTTCTACATGGCGGTTGTAGTTCTCAAGGGCTTGTAACGCCGCTTGATCGGGATTTATAAAGGATACGCCTAACGAAGAGTTTGTTGCACGCGCAATACGGGCCTTTAGTTGAAGGTTATGAAAACTACTCCTTGTAGGAACCTGAACATATATGCTCAGTTCATCGCCGAGGCCAAAATTCATTCTAAACCGTTCTATATCCTGAACAAGCTCAATTAACATGCCGCCTGTGCAAAAATCCTTTATAACGCAGGACATCGCATCAACCCCCTTTGCGGAGATCTGCGCCTCTAAATCAATCGGTAACCTTAAGTGACTTCTCTGTTCCACTGAACACCATCAAAAGTTGTATTGGAGAAACACCTGTTTCCATGGGATCAGAACATGTCTTTCGCACTGACCTCGCCTACATACCTAGTCTAGGCAATATCCCGATGCTATTTTGCACATTAACCAATCTTTACGATAAAAAGCTTGAGGAAAGAAAGCGCAAGAAGAGATTTTACATATAATTAACAAACACTTATGCGGAAACCCCTTAAAGAATTCTTCCAAGCAATGAGAATCAAGCAGATAAGTTAGGGGTGTGGCGCTAATGATTAAGAGCGACACTAACGAAAGGCCCTGTAAGGACGTGAGAAAAGCTCTAGGCAGCAAGCAAGCCATGCAATGGTTAGATAATTTTGGTTTCAAAACAAAGGCGCACCTTCACAACGCAGTCGCTCACCCCTAACGGTTTAGGTTTATTAGTAACTTTGCAACACTGATAGATAATTCCCCCGCTCATAGGTGATGGCATCCTCGCTATGCTCGTAGCACAAACTACCCTTTAGCTGGCTGATGGACTCATACTCCTTTTTAAGTAACCAGTCTTGCATTGCAGCCAATAACTCCTTGATATGAGAGGGGCCCTGCTGCAACAAAACAGAACAGAGGTAAACGGCATCCCCCCCCGCCAGCATTGCCTTTACTACATCCTCTACGCTGTGAAAGCCACCGGTCGCTGCAAAGGACAGGTCTATTTTTTTCGATAACAACGCGATCCAGCGAATACGTTCCAGCGCCTCGGCAGAAGTCGATAACTGAAGGCGTGACTCCAAACTTAAGGTATCCAGGTCTATATCAGGCTGATAAAAACGATTGAATAACACGACACCATTCGCACCGTTATGCCGGAGCTGCTGAATATAATTACCTAATGAGCTGTACTGAGGGCTTAGCTTTACTGTAATAGGTACACTCACCGCTGCGCGAAGCTCACTTACGAGCAGGGTATATTCCGATTCCACATCCACTGCGTTATCGGTGATATTCGCCGCCACATGGTAGGTATTGAGTTCCAAGGCATCGCAACTCAGCTCCTCCAATAGCTTGGCATTTTCTAACCAGCCGCTGAGGGAACGCCCATTTAAACTGGCAATGACTGGGATATCCAGGCTAGATTTTATAGCCTGTGCTTTTTCCAGATACTGATCCAGGTGGCTTTGATAGATATGCGCCTCTGGCAAAAAGCTATCGGCCTCACCAAAACCAATATCCTGGAAATCAAGCGTCCCATGCATCATTTCCTGGTCTTCAAT
>DFBZ01000160.1:0-64643 GCA_002366835.1 Gammaproteobacteria bacterium UBA3067 | reverse complement strand
TCTGTTACTTCATGTTGCGCTGCTTCCAATAAAGCCTCCGCTTCCTGCGGGTGAGAGCGCCACAACATACTAAATCGCGCTTCGGTTTTAACAAAATCCCGATACGGCATTTTGGGTTGTTTGGAATCCAGCTTTAAAGGATTCTTGCCCTTTTCCACCTTGCGAGGATCAAAGCGGAATAAAGGCCAGTGCCCCGAATCAACGGCATTTTGTTGGTGCACATGGTTGTTTTTCAAATCGATACCGTGGGCGATACAGGGAGAGTAGGCGATGATTAAGGATACCCCTGGATAAGATTCTGCTTCGAGAAAGGTATGCAGGGTTTGCACATCACTCGCGCCATAGGCCACATGGGCCACATAAACATTTTCGTAGTCCATAGCGATTCGGGCAAGGTCCTTTTTCGCCAAGGCTTTACCAGCAGCAGAAAATTTCGCCACCGCCCCCCGAGGTGTCGCTTTGGAGGTTTGCCCACCTGTATTGGAATACACCTCTGTATCCAGTACAAGAATATTGAGATTTTCACCCGAGGTAAGAACATGATCGAGACCACCAAAACCAATATCGTAGGCCCAACCATCCCCCCCAATTATCCATACGCTTTTTTTGCATAGGTAATCGGCATCTCGCGCTAATATTTGAGTCGTCTCAAGTAGTTCGGAATCAACAGATAAGGTTTCAAGCTTTTCTGTTAATAATTTAACCCGCTCACGCTGCGCATAAATACCGGCCTCATCATTTTGATCTGCATCCAACAACTGCCCAACAAAAGATTCACCCAATTGAGGCGTTAATCTTTTCAAGTACTCCCCAGCAGTTTTTTCATGCTGAGTGATGGCCAGGCGCATTCCCAAGCCAAACTCCGCATTATCTTCAAAAAGAGAATTATTCCAGGCAGGACCTCGGCCATGGGCATCGGTGGCCCAAGGTGTGGTGGGTAAGTTTGCACCGTATATGGATGAACAGCCCGTCGCATTAGCCACCACCATGCGGTCGCCAAAAAGTTGCGTAGCCAAACGAATATAAGGTGTTTCGCCACAGCCTGAACATGCACCGGAAAACTCGAATAGAGGATCAAGCAACATAGCCCCTTTCATGGTTTTTAATTTGGCGTCTCGGCGATCATAATCCGGCAATTTTAAGAAAAAATCCCAATTGACTTTTTCCTGCTCTCTCAAGGGTGGCTGTGGCGCCATATTCAAAGCCTTGCGATTATGTTGAGACTTGTCACGTATCGGACAGATATCCACACACAAAGTGCAGCCCGTACAATCTTCCGGCGCCACCTGATAGGTGATATGCATATCACTGGAATAGTCCTTACCTTTAATTTGAATATGTTTAAAACTTTCCGGTGCATTAGCGGTACTTTCCAGCGGAAATATCTTGCTGCGAATTGCAGAATGTGGGCAAACAAATACACATTTTCCACAGTGAGTGCATAAATCTGTTTCCAAGACAGGGATTTCATCAGCCAAATTCCGTTTTTCATAAGCAGCAGTCCCTAATGGAAAGCTGCCATCAACAGGCACTTTGCTTACGGGTATGGTATCGCCGCGCCCAGCGATCATCTCCGCCGTCACCTCCTTTACAAACTGCGAGACATCACCTTTTACTTGAACAAGCGGAATACGGTGACTGCTCACTTGCTTTGGCACCTTCACCTTGTAAAGCCCTGCCAAAGTATTTTCAATGGCTTCAAAATTCTTCTGAACAATATTCCGGCCTTTTTTTCCGTAAGTTTTCTCTACAGTTTTTTTAATGGCTGCAATAGCATCCTGCTGCGGTAAAATTTCTGAAATAGCGAAGAAACAGGTTTGCATGATGGTATTAATGCGTTTGCCCATATTATTTTTACTGGCAATACGGTAAGCATCAATAGCATAAAATTTAATGTTTTTAGTCAGCACCTGCTCTTGCATTTCGCGAGGCAACAAATCCCATACGTGATCGGGATCTGCATCGCTATTTAATAAAAACACTGCATTTTTTGCGGCATTTTCCAACATATCATAACGCTGTAAAAATACCTGCTGGTGACAAGCCACATACTGTGCATCATTTTTAGATATTAAATAAGTAGAACGAATGGGCTTGGGGCCGAAGCGTAAGTGAGAGATGGTCACCGCGCCGGATTTTTTTGAATCGTAGACAAAATAACCCTGAGCATGCAGGGTAGTATTTTCGCCAATTATTTTTATGGAGTTTTTATTGGCACCCACCGTGCCATCGGAACCCAAACCATAGAACAAAGCCTCAAAGTTTTCTTCATTTGCATCGGTACGGAAATCAGGATCCCATGCCAGATGAGAGTAACTAACATCATCCTCGATACCCACGGTAAAACCGTTTTTTGGCTTGGCCTTTTTCAGCTCATCATAAATACCCTTCACCATACCGGGTGTAAATTCTTTGGATGACAATCCATAACGGCCACCGACTACTTTTGGAGATACTTTTTCAGGATATAAATCAGGAAAATATTCCACCAATGCCGTAACTACATCCTTATAAAGAGGCTCACCTTCAGCGCCTGGCTCTTTGGTTCGGTCCAGCACCGCAATGCTTTTCACCGTGGCCGGTACCGCTGCGAACAAACGTTCACCACAAAAAGGCCGAAACAAGCGCACCTTGAGTAAACCCACCTTTTCACCCTGGTGATTCAGATGCGCCACGGTTTCTTCCACCGTCTCAGCGCCCGAACCCATAATAACAATCAGCCGCTCTGCATCCTCTGCGCCCACATAGTCATACAGCTTATAAACCCGCCCAGTGAGTGCCGCAAACTGCGCCATTTTTTGTTCCAGAATTTCTGGCAGGTTTTCGTAAAAGGGATTGCACGCCTCACGCCCCTGGAAAAACATATCGGGATTTTGTGCCGTACCCCGTAAAACCGGCCGCTCCGGGTTCATAGCCCTTTTCCTGGCTCTATCAATATCGTTGTGATCAAGCAGGGCTTTCAAAACTTCATCGGATAAACCATCTATCTTGGCCACCTCATGGGAGGTACGAAAACCATCAAAAAAATGCACAAAGGGCACGCTACTGGAAAAGCTGGTTGCCTGAGCAATAAGAGAAAAGTCCATCACCTCCTGCACAGAATTAGACACCAGCATGGCGAAACCCGTGGAGCGCACGGCCATTACATCGCTATGATCACAGAATATCGACAAGGCATGGCTCGCCACCGAACGGGTTGCCACATGCAAAACCATCGGGGTTAACTCCCCGGCAATCTTGTACATATTGGGAATCATCAAAAGCAAACCTTGGGACGCGGTGAAGGTGGTGGTCAAGGCACCAGCCTGCAAGGCACCATGTACGGCCCCTGCTGCCCCACCTTCACTCTGCATCTCAATAACCTTCGGCACAGCACCCCATAGATTGGGCTGCCCCGCTGCCGACCAGGCATCCGCCCATTCACCCATCGGGGATGCTGGGGTAATGGGGTAAATAGCAACCACCTCATTGATTTTATGTGCCACTCGCGCACACGCTTCGTTGCCATCAATGGTCACGCTTTGTGAATTATCAGACATAACTCTCTCCCTCTTTCATACCTATAGCTTAATCCTGCCATATGAATATTGATAGAGAGCAATAGCGCTTTGGATCGGCGCGCAAATCGGCGATAATAAAGTTTGATCAAAATATTTACAGAGAAAAGCATGACTATCCCTCCAGAAGACCTGTTACACGGTAAAATCAACCTTGAAACCTCTCGCATCAATTGGCTGGAGCTACAGACTTTTTTCGCACGCGGCCAAGTGGTTCGCGTCAGCACCAAGCTCGACTTGGTAATGGTTGCGCTCAAACTGTCCGAAGATGATAAAAGTGCTTTTGACTTATGGATGAAAGACGGGGATGTAGGCGAAGTGGATGATAAAACCGCCAAGCTCTGGTTTGAAACCAAAAAAGACCTTTGGGCAGTGGTCGTCAGGCCATGGATACTTGTGCAAGATTCCGATTCTTAAAGAAGGAAAACACCATGCGCTCGGAGCAGTCAAATACTGTGATTGAACTGGAAACTAAAATCGCCTACCTCGAAGATACGGTCGACTCACTCAACGACGTCATCTGTGAACATGAGACACGTATCAGCGACCTAGAACGAATTTGTAAACATCTGTATGAAAAACTGGAGACCATTAACGACAGCACTCAGCAGGGCAAAAATAGCCCTGAATCAAACCAGCAAATAGATCATGAAATACCTCCTCACTACTAGCAGGTTATTGAACCTAAATGAATAATAAAAATGATCCAGAACAGTCCGTTTAAACCCTACCGATGGCTGGCAAATAGACACCTGCAAACCCTCTGGCCATCTCAATTCCGCCAAATAACGCAACTGGCTTTTCAGCGCCACGCCATCCCCACACCTGACCAAGATATCGTTTACCTAGACTGTGTCGGGAAGTCACCATTCACCAACAACTCTGAAAACCTTACATCCAAAGATAAAACAAACTCACCGCTCGTGTTAATGCTTCATGGTCTAACAGGAAGCTCTGAATCAAAATATATTATTGGCCTACAGCACGCCTTTGCGCGCATGGGGTGGCGAAGTATCACCCTTAATTTCCGCGGCTGTTTGGAGCACCCAAACTATAAAGCCCACAGTTATCATTCTGGCCACACTGAAGACTTGCAAACTATTTACCTGCTTATCCGAGAAGCAGAGCCAGACACGGCACTAGCGGCCTTGGGTTTTTCATTGGGTGGAAATGTTTTACTTAAATGGCTAGGGCAGCAAGAAAAACCACCCTCTCTTTTTGCAGCCGCCGCCGTATCAGTGCCTTTTCAACTGGATATTTGTGCTGACACTCTGGACCAGGGTTTTTCAAAGTTTTATCGCGCCCATTTAATTCGCGAGCTAAAAAACTCCTTTGAACTGAAAAAAGCCTACCTGCTAGAACAAGGACTCCAGGAAGAATATCAACGTATAAAGCAACTTCCAGACGTTTCTAATATGACTTCATTTTGGGAGTTTGACCACCACATTACCGCCGCCCTGAACAACTTTGATTCGGTTCATCATTACTACCAAGTAAGTAGCTCGCGCCAGTATCTCAAACATATCAAGGTACCGACCCTAATTATCCAAGCGGCAGATGATCCTTTTATTTGCCCCACCGCTATACCTACGAACCAAGATCTCTCCACTTACACCACCCTGGAATTGAGTGAGCATGGCGGGCATGTAGGCTTTATTGGTGGAACACATCCAAAAGTAAACAGCTATTGGCTAGATCAACGTTTAGCAGCGTTTTTCTCAAAGCTTTGGCAGGAAAGCAAAAAAGACCGTCATCGAAAATAGTACTTGCGCACCCTATGACCGACCCCACCCGTAAGCGGAAGGCCTTCCAAACAAACATCATATTGAAATGTGAATATTACCGCCTAAACAGCATAGAAATTGACTAACACATCAGTTAGATTCAAGCGGCAACTTGTAAAAACATTTTTCCATTAAATTCAAAAAAGGGAAGCCTTCATGAAAACAATTACTAAAATAGCGACAGCAACAGCATTAACAGGAATACTGTCTGGCTGCGCAGGTTTTTACGTTGCCCCCCTCACTCCTCCTCCCGGTTTTCTTTATAGCGACATACAGGCTCCCTTATCTATTGAGCCAGAAGGTACAAAGCTGGGTAGCAAAGTAGGAGAAGCCTCTACAACCAGCATTTTGGGTGCATTCGCCACTGGTGATGCAAGTGTCGCAACGGCTGCTAAAGCAGGAGAAATCACTACCGTGAGACATATCGACTACAAAATGAAAAACGTGCTGGGGATCATATCCACCTTCACGGTTGTAGTTTACGGTGACTAAAATAGGAGTTTCCCCTCGCGCACTCGGTGCACTGGGGATATTTGAGGATCGACAAATTATGACTGTTTTCTCAAGAAAATTGTTGCTCGTATTGACCTTAACAGCAGCCTCCAGCCTTATCAGTGGTTGTGCTCAGATGGCTTATACAGAAGCTCCTGTTGCCGTTCCTGTTGGTGGCCTTTATCAGCAGACCAAAGCACCACTAACTTACAATACGCCATTCAAAGTGTCGGAGAAGGTTGGTCGTGCTTACACAAGCTACATTGGTCATCCAGCTATGCCGATTTTATCAGCAGATGTAGGAGATGCCAGCATTCAAGCTGCCGCCAGCTCTGCAGGGATCACAAAAATCCACCATATCGATTACGCAAGAACCAACATTCTCAGTGTGTTTACACGAATTGAGGTTTTTGTTTACGGCGAATAAATAACAGGGGAATTAGGCAGAAAACCTTATGTGCACTAACACGCTCGTTTTTCGATGCGTTAGCGCACATAAGGCCCATTACAAACGTTAGTCCATCATGTCTTTCGCTTCTTTTTTTTCTACTCTACACAACCTGTAATTTCATAAAGATGGTAGGCTTCCGGGTGGTACTGATCGACCGCTGAACCCATAAATGTTGCCCCCGCAGGAATACCCGAGCCCGTGGGAAATACGCAAAAAAGCCTTTCTACGCCATTATTTTGCAAGGCATCATCTGCGGGCACTTCCACCCACATAAAAATACTTTTTGCACAGGTAATATATTCCACCATGCGCACTTTAGCACTGCTGGATAAGCGCAAAGAAACTTCTTTTTCACCAATAGGCACTTCAAATTTGTGTACAGTCTTCATATTGTCATCCTTAACATTTAGAAAAAACAGGCGCTTATTTTAGAGAGACCAGCGGCGTAATAAATTGCACCATCAACTGCACCGACCTTTGCCCGCGGTATTCATTCACGTCCAAGCGGTAAGCAAGCTGGGCATATTTTTCTTTATTCGGCCACTGTTGTAAATCCACATTAAAAGCAATAGCGTCAAATATACTATTGGAAGCAGGGTGTGATAACACCAATTTCAGGTGTTTTTCTCCTACAATACGCTGCTGCAACACTTCAAATTGCCCATCAAAAAGAGGCTCAGGAAAACCTTGCCCCCAAGGCCCCTGATTACGCAGCAACTCGGCATTTTCCAGGGAGATGTCTCGGGGCTGCAAGTCACCATCGCTGAGCAGCTCTGCCTTCAGGTCTGCTTCATTCAACAGCTTGCGCACCTGCTGGTCAAAAGCATCGGCAAAGGTATCAAAGTCCTTAGCCAGAATACTTAGGCCGGCTGCCATGGCATGCCCACCAAACTTCAAAATCAAGCCCGGGTGCTTGCTGGAAACAGCTTCAAGAGCATCTCGAATGTGAAAGCCGCTGATCGAGCGCGCAGAGCCTTTTAACTCATCATCACCCCCTAGCGCATCCCCCTTGCTGTACGTCTTATCCTCCGCTGGCGCAAAGGCAACAACGGGACGATGATGCAAGTCTTTGATGCGCGAAGCAACGATACCAATCACCCCCTGATGCCAACCAGCATGGAAAAGCGCCAAACCCCAAGGCAATTGAGCGCCACTTCCGAGCTGAAGACTTTCCAAAGCTTTGATGGCCTCTTCCTTCATACCCCCTTCAATAACCCGTCGTTCACGATTGAGTGTATCCAGCTCTTCCGCCAATTTCATCGACACATCCGCATCGCTAGCTAGCAAGCACTCAATCCCCAAAGACATGCTTTCCAAACGCCCTGCCGCATTCAATCGTGGGCCGACAGCGAAACCCAAATCACTGGCAACGATACGGGATGGCTCTCGATTCGCCAAAGATAACAAAGCAAGTATTCCTGGCCGGCACTTCCCCGCCCGAATACGCTGCAGACCTTGAAAAACCAGAGTGCGATTATTTCGGTCCAGTGGCACAACATCTGCCACGGTGCCCAGAGCAACCAGATCAAGGTAATCAGCCAGGTTCGGTTCGGGCAAACCGCGCTCCTCAAACCAGGAAAGACTGCGCAAGTGTGCGCGCAAAGCCACCAGTAAATAAAACACAACACCAACTCCAGCGAGGTTCTTGCTGGGAAATTCACAACCATTCTGATTGGGATTTAATATCGCATCGGCGACAGGCAAACTATCGCCCGGTAGATGGTGGTCGGTAACCAGCACCTGAATACCAGCCTTTTTTGCAGCGGCCACACCCTCTATGCTTGAAATACCATTATCAACGGTAATAATCAGCTCAGCACCTTGCTGAGCTGCAACCTCAACAATCCCTGGGCTCAAGCCATAACCAAACTGAAATCGATCCGGTACTAGGTAATCGATATTCTTTGCCCCCATCGCACCCAAGCCGAGCATCGCCAAAACCGTACTGGTGGCGCCATCGGCATCAAAATCGCCGATCACCATAATCTTCTTTTCGGACAACATGGCAGCGTGAAGTAAAGCTAGGGACTCTGGCAATCCTTTTAAGGTTCCAGGCGACAACATACCAGCAAGCTGGCGGTTTAGTTCCTGCGTAGAGTAGATGCCACGCTGAAGATAGACACGCCGCAGAAGTGGCGGGAGATCATCTAATAACTGATCAGAAGGGGGAGAATCGAAGTGACGACGTTTAATTGCACGGGTGCGCACAAGTGACCTTCTATAGAGGAGATATTACTGAAAAGCGTCTTAAGTCGCTGGGGTGATGAGTGCTTGATACGCTCACCAAGCACCCAACTGCGTCTTAATAATTAGTAGTTCAACACCTGATCACAAAACATCTAGAATGGACTTCTGGACGGATTTCAGGTCTGCATCAATAGTTACGGTGTGTGAATCGTTGCACTGCTGAATCGCTGTATCTGGATCCTTCAAGCCATTTCCAGTAAGAGTACAAACAATTTTGCTTCCTTCTGGGATGTTTCCTCGCTCAATATCTCGCAAAGCTCCCGCCAGAGATGCCGCAGAGGCCGGCTCACAAAATACCCCTTCCTGTTGCGCCAACATTTTTTGAGCTTTCAGTATTTCTTCATCACTCAACTCATCAAACCAACCGCCAGATGCTTTTTGAGCAGTCCAAGCTTTATCCCAAGACTGAGGATGTCCAATACGAATTGCTGTGGCAACAGTTTCAGGCTCATCGACCATCTCGCCCCGCACAAAGGGTGCAGAGCCTGCCGCTTGATAACCAAGCATTTTGGGGAGGGCATTTATAATGCCGTCCTTGTGGTATTCGCTATAACCTTTCCAGTAAGCCGTGATATTTCCTGCATTACCCACGGGCAAGCAATGAAAATCAGGGGCAAAACCAAGCTCCTCCACCACTTCAAACGCAGCGGTTTTTTGGCCTTCAATTCGAAAAGGGTTAATAGAATTCACAATGGTTACTGGAGCTGATTCAGCAACCTGCTTAACCAGGGACATGCCTTCATCAAAATTACCACGAATCTGCAGTACCTTCGCGCCATACATCATCGTTTGGGCCAACTTGCCCATAGCAATCTTGCCTTCGGGAATCAGTACAAATGCGGTGATGCCTGCGCGTGCGGCATAGGCCGCCGCTGCTGCGGAAGTATTACCTGTCGACGCACAAATAATCGCACTACTGCCCTCCTCCACCGCCTTGGTAACCGCCATGGTCATACCTCGGTCTTTAAAGGAACCGGTGGGGTTTAAACCTTCGTATTTAACGTAGATATCCACTTCACGCCCTACAGCACGTGGAATATTGCCAAGACGAATCAGCGGCGTATTCCCCTCACCTAGGCTGATTAATCGTGTGGAATCACTAACAGGTAGGTGGTCGCGGTATTTTTCAATCAGTCCGGTGTAACGGCTACGAGATGGCATGTTTTTTCCTGATTTTTCAAAAGTGAGAGAAGTTTATTCTAAGCGGATTACGCAGTTTGAGCATCCAGATGCTCAAGACGTATTCGAACCACCTTGTCGGTGATGGAATCAAGGGCTTCAATTTCAGCAATCGCCGCGTTCATTTCTTTTTCTTTGATACGCTGTGTCAGCAAAATAATGGGCACCAGATCATGTTGTGGATCACTAACTTCCTTCTGCAGCATAGCTTCGATGCTGATACCTCGCTTACTGAGAATCTGCGTTACATCGGCCAGCACACCTGGATGATCATGCGCACTTAGGCGCAAGTAATAAGCGGTTTCCACTTCATCCATAGAAAGAATACATTGGTCGGACATCGCATCAGGCTGAAAGCCCAAGGCTGGCACACGGCTCGTAGCATCTGCGCCAATGCTGCGACCAATATCAGCCAGGTCCGCGATAACAGCGGAAGCAGTAGCATTGCCTCCCGCGCCAGCCCCATAATAGAGGGTCGGCCCCACGGCATCTGCTTGCACCAATACTGAGTTCATTACACCATCGACATTCGCAATTAAACAGCTTTCCGGTATCAAGGTAGGATGCACGCGTAACTCAACACCGTTTTCTGTGCGGCGACTAATTCCCAAATGCTTTATTCGGTAACCAAACTGCTCAGCATAATGAACATCTGCCAGTTCTATTTCAGCAATGCCTTCGGTATAAGCCTTCGCAAACTGAAGTGGTATTCCGTAAGCGATGGAGGCAAGAATAGTCAGTTTATGTGCAGCATCAATGCCTTCCACATCAAATGTTGGGTCGGCCTCCGCATAACCCAGCTCTTGGGCCTGCTTAAGCACATCATCAAAAGCGGCCCCTTTGTCACGCATTTCGGTAAGGATGAAGTTCCCAGTACCGTTGATAATACCCGCAAGCCACTCGATATGATTACCAGCCAAACCTTCCCTGATGGCTTTAATGACGGGAATGCCACCGGCAACCGCTGCCTCGTAAGCGACACTGACACCTTGCTTTTGGGCCGCCAGGAAAATTTCCTGCCCGCACTCTGCAATCAAGGCCTTGTTTGCTGTGACCACATGCTTACCACGTTGAATTGCAGTCAATACGATATCTTTAGCGAGCGTAGTGCCGCCGATTAATTCCACAATAATATCTAAGTCCGGGTCGTCCAAAACATCTAGCACATTACGGGAAACCTTCACTCCCTCTAGGTCACAGGCCGGATTATCCCGCCGTGCTCCCACATGGCTAACAAGTAGCTGGCACCCAACGCGACGCTCAATTTCGGCACCATTACTTTTCAGTAAGTTAAAAACGCTACTGCCTACTGTTCCAAGACCAATCAGTCCAATCTTTACCGGTTTCAAACATTCACCCTAGAATTATAAGTTTATGACCCGCCACCGCTTAATAAAGAAGCTTTCTTCAACGCGGCATTAACGTTAACAATGCCTCGACGCACTAGCACAGACCAGCGCCACCCCTATTTACCGAGCCACTTGTACAAAAGGCGACACATTACTTGCAGCAGCGCCAAGCTGTCAACCTGATTACAAAGTCAAGCAAGCTAGGGAAGAATAAATGATACCATCGCAGTAAAAATCGCCCACAAAAAAGCCCTCGCTAAACGGGGGCTTATCACAAACAAAGTTACTCACTTGCCATTAGGATGAGAGAACACCCCTTTAGGCAAGTTTAGGCGTAAACCAAATACTGCCTACAGAACGCCCATCGAGCGAGCTAGATCTTTCGCAGTCCGATAACCACCCACCTGACTGCCATCCTCTAGGTACAAAGCAGGGGTGCCGCGCACTCCTAACTCCATGCCCAGCTTATATTGATCAGGAATAGGGGTCTCACAGGATTTTTCAGCAAGAGCTAAAGTCTTACCTGCTTTACTTTTTGTCATCGCCTCAGCCCGATCCTCTGCACACCATACTGAACGCATTTTACTGTATGTCACAGAATTCTCACCAAGCCCACTGCGCGGCCAGGCTAAATAACGCACCTCTACACCAAGGTCAGTAAGCTTTGGAACTTCTTTATGAAAACGCTTGCAGTAGCCACAATCCACGTCTGTAAAGGCATAAACAACACCCTTAGGCTTACCTTTTGGTGAAAATAAGATCATCTCTTTTTGAGGAACAGCAGCAAGTAATTCCTGTCGAGCCTTGCCCAGTTTTTGTTCAGTTAGATCAACCAAGCCACCATTTTCAACCGCGAACATTTTGCCGGAGAAAATATACTTACCATCACTGCTGGCATAAACCCAGTTTGCGCCGCCGAGCTGCACCGCATACATTCCAGGCATATCCGTTTTTTCTATTTTGGTTATCGCGTGCTGGGATAACGCAAGTTGCAAGGTAGCTCGCAAGTGAGCATCAGGCTCATCAGCAGCTTCGACAAGGCCTGCACGGGTAAAAAGCAGCACTAAAACAAGCATAAAAAACGTTTTATTCATCAAATTTTTCCACCACAAAAGCAAGTATTATGAATCAAATCTAAAAACCTTTAGAGCAGCGCACCGTCAAGATTCGCAAACCACCAAGTCGATACCCACCACGCCAAGACAACTCAGCCCAATTGCTTCCTCAGCAAAAATACTGAAGTCACGCTGCTATCAAAGGTCTATAAAATCACGTAAAACTTTTGACAACCATCAAGGGCATTCGTTCCACATAGGATAGGTGCTACCACCGAGTGATGCCAACAGACTTAAAATAGGACGACTATCAAGAAGACGTAAAAAAGGGGCTGAAGCGCCCCTTTTTTAACTTTACAACTTTGCGAGACCTATGCCTCTAGACAAACTCACGCACTAGCTGTCCCACCGATTCTTTGGCATCGCCAAACAACATACGGGCATTTTCTTCAAAGAAGAGCGGATTATCCACACCGGAAAATCCAGATGCCATGGAGCGCTTCAATACGATAACCGTTGTGGCCTTTGTGACCTCAATAACGGGCATGCCGTAAATGGGGCTATCTTCATCATTGGTTGCAGATGGGTTTACCACATCGTTTGCACCGATAACAATAACCGTATCAACTGTTTCCATGCGCGGATTAATTTCATCCATCTCGACCAGCTGGTCGTAAGGAACATCCGCCTCAGCCAGCAATACGTTCATGTGACCAGGCATACGTCCTGCTACCGGATGAATGGCAAAAGAAACCTCAGTACCGTTTTCTTCCATCAACTCAGTAAGCTCTTTCACCGCATGCTGGGCCTGCGCAACAGCCATACCATAACCAGGCACAATCACTACGCTATCAGAGGCTTCAAGAATATAATAAGCATCTTCAGCTGAAACAGGCTTCACTTCGCCTTCAATGGCTTTTTGCTGTTTCACTTCACCAAAACCACTGAACAATACATTGCTCAAAGAACGGTTCATCGCTTTACACATAATCTGAGTAAGGATGATTCCACTCGCTCCCACCAGTGAACCCGCTACAATCAGAGCATTGTTGCCAATCGCAAAACCAGCGGCACAAGCAGCAACACCTGAATAACTATTCAGCAAGGAAATAACCACTGGCATATCGGCACCGCCTATGGGAATAACAGCCAGAACACCCAAGGCCAACGCGAGCAAAATAAGAGCCAGTAGCCAGATAGAGGTGCCACCGTCCGTATTAAGGAAAAACAAGCCGCACACAGCGATAGCGACTAAGACAGCGATATTAACCGCCCTCTGCAAGTCGAAAACCATGGGCTTGCCATCAATTTTGCCGTTCAACTTACCCCAAGCAACAAGGCTACCGGAGAAGGTAATCCCGCCAACTAGGACAGTTAGAAACACGGTAGACATAAGGAATGTATTTGCATTCGGCTCATATACAGCGGCCCAACCAACCAGCAAGCTGGCAATACCACCAAATCCATTAAACAGAGCGACCAATTCTGGCATACCTGTCATTTCAACGGTTTTAGCAAAGTAATAACCCACACCAGCGCCAATCAATAAACCAACAAAAACCCAAAAATAGGAAACAATACCTTGATCAAGCAGAGTAAAAACCACTGCAATCAGCATACCTGCCGCAGACAGCATGTTGCCCTTTCGAGCAGTTTCCGCCGAACCAAGCATTTTCAACCCAAGAATAAAGAGGATTGAGGCAACAACGTAAGAATAATTTGTAATCATACCCATTGTTTACTTACTCCCTTTTTTCTTGAACATGCTTAGCATCCGATCGGTAACCATGTAACCACCCACAACATTGATTGTGGCAAATGCAACCGCTAGCACACCTAAGAGGGTAGCCATAAATGGGTTATCACCGCCCGCGGAGTATAAAGCCCCTACAACGGTAATACCGGAAATTGCATTGGCACCCGACATCAAGGGCGTATGCAGGATAGATGGGACCTTAGATATAAGTTCAAAGCCCAGAAATATAGAGAGCACTAGAACGATTGTTAATAATACGGTTTCCATATCACTTACCTCACTTCACCAGCTCGCTGATTGTTTCATTCACAACACTGCCGTCTCGAGTAATTACACAACCCTTAACAATGTCATCCTCTGGATTCAGATCAAACGTACTGCTTTCTTGGTCCCAGTATTCAGTTACTAGGTTAAACAAGTTTGAAGAATACATATTACTGGCATCTTTACTGACACAGGCAGGCAAACATGGCTGACCAACAATTTTCACGCCATTTACGACAGCGACTTCACCAAGCTTGGAGCCTTCAACATTTCCACCGGTTTCCACCGCCATATCAACGATAACGCTACCGGGCTTCATTGCAGCAACCATATCAGCAGTAAGCAATGTAGGTGCCTTGCGACCGAAGAGCTGAGCGGTGGTAATAACGATATCGGACTGCGCCAATACTTTTTTCATGCCTTCGCGTTGCATGGCTAACTGCTCATCTGTTAAAGCTTTGGCATAACCATCTTTCGTCTGGCCAGTTTCACCAAGATCGATCTCAACAAATTTGGCACCAAGCGATTGTACTTGCTCAGCCACCACTGGGCGGGTATCAAAAGCTTCAACCTTTGAGCCAAGGCGTTTCGCAGTAGCGATGGCCTGAAGCCCTGCAACGCCGACACCTATCACAAATGTTTTCGCTGGCGAGATTGTCCCTGCGGGAGTCATCATCATGGGAAGAATCACTTCCAACTCGCTTGCCGCTCGAATAACCGTCATGTAACCAGCAAGGTTGGCTTGGGAGCTGAGCGCATCCATTTTCTGCGCACGTGTGGTACGGGGAATCATTTCCATGCTAATAGCCTGGACACCCGCATCAGAGAAGGCTTTAACCAAGCCAAGGTTATTAAAAGGATCCAAGTAACTAATATGAACGGAGCCTTTTTTAAGAGTCTTAATTTCTTCTTGCTCAGGTGCGCGCACTCTAATGACTACATCAGCTTGAGAAAGCAACTTTTTTCGATCTGTAACAATCGTTGCTCCCGCTTCCTTATATAGCTCATCTGAGTAGCCTGCTTTTTCACCTAAACCAGCCTCCACAGAAACCTCTATCCCCTGCTTTACCAGCTTGGCAACAATGCCAGGCACTGTGGCACAGCGTCTTTCATCAGGGTGAGTTTCGACAGGTACACTAATTCGCATGAGTCCCCCTCTCCAATTGGTATCTAATCCCAAGTTTTATACTGCTTGCCAAGGGCTGCCTCAAGGGCATTCCCGATTTAATTTTACGCCCCATAAAGGGACGCAACCGCCCGCCTTTGGGGCGCAGAATCCTAGCACACCCATAGTTTGGAAGTCTCGCCATTTTTAACAAAATCGTCAAAATTCGTCCATTCCGCGACATCATGATCACACAGACGATATTTGTCCACCATTCCAACAAATAGCGCTGCCTGGATAACCCTGATTCTCTTGCCTATAAGGGCACTTGGTGTAAACTTGGGTGGCTTTGTTCAGGGGCGCTATAACGCAGCAATTAACTCCAGGCTCCTCACAACAAATTGGTAATTTCCCCCGCAGCCTGCTAACCGGGATACAAATTAACCACCTCAATAACCATAAAAATAAGGAATATTGATCATGGCATATCAAAAAGTTTGCGCAGAAGATGCACTTGAAGTGGGCACAATGGCCAAGTTTAAACTAGACGGAACGAATGTCTTGCTGTATCGCTTAGAAGATGGCTACTACGCCACCCAGAGACGCTGCTCCCATATGCGCCTTCCCTTAGATAAAGGCACAATCGACGGAGACGTAGTACAGTGTCCTTTTCATCGCGCACGTTTCAACATTAAATCCGGTGAAGTGGATGGCTGGGCAAGTTTCCCACCCGGCATCCAAATTTGTAACGTCATTCTCAGCGAGAAAGCACTTAAAACTTTCCCCGTGAAAGTAGAAAACAGCGAAGTTCATATTGATGCTGCTGAAGAAGCGCTTGAATCTGCATAAAGCCCTACTCTTCTTTTTTCTCTCACCTAACTGCGCGCCATCAACTCATTTTATTGTAATGGCGCGCAGCCTTTATTTAAAACCAAGCGTCTGCCACGGCCTCAATTGAACACACCCCTCTATTCGATAAACTGCATTGCCACATCAAGCACTTACCAGAGCCCGCACCTTGTCAGGATCAAGCCCAAGACTGATAGGCCTGCTCAACCTGAAGCAAATTAAAGTCAATATATTTCGAGATCGAAGTCATAAAACCGGTGCCCCCAAATTTTCGGAGGACAAGTTCTCGGCCAGGCTCTACTGGCCGCATCAAAAACCATAGAGGGCTTTTCCATCCACTCTTTACATGCCTACTTCTTGCGTGGGGAGACATGAAACCCCCATTCTTTAGGATGTTGAGCGTATTCGTCATGGACGTAGCTTCTGCACTCGTCGCGTAGCGGCAATTCAACTTGGTCGACCCATCTTTAATATGCCCGCACCCAACGAACTCCGCGACGACCGGACCATTAAAACAGCCATCTTCGAGAAAAAAGGCGAGATTTTTAACCCCTACACCTCCCCCGACTGACCCCTCGGCGTACTCCGCTGCGAAGAAACATTACCCACCCGCAACCCCAAGGTGATGCCCGCGACTCAGAACACTTGGTTCCGCATTCGCGAAGCACTTCCTAACAACCCAACCTTGCATAAAGTAGTATTAGCCTACGCGTCGGATATCAATCGGCTCACCACTGCCACATTGCCCCACAGTATATCTATCCTACAGCCTGATGGCAGGCTCGCCTCCCTTGACCATTCCATATGGTTTCATCGACCCATGAACTGCAACGAATGGCTGCTGTACGCCACGGAACCTCCCGGCAGTTCAGGAGGAAGGGAATATAGCCGTGGAAACATTTTTAATGCTGAAGGTGAGCTGGTCGTCTCAAACTGCCAAGATGGCTTAACCAGAAAGCTCAATAACATTTTATTGCAAGCGACCTCACAAAACACAACAAATGAAAACGGCTCCCTCCCACCCACCCAACTATGCTTTTTACAAGGAAGATAAATCGACCTCGGCAGAGCTAACTATAAATACATCCCCGAGGATGCTTAGGGAAAGGGTGATAATAATGAACAAACAACTTCAAAGACTATGGACTCGCGTTGAAGCCGTCGTTATGGCAGCAAATGACAACGAAGAAGTCACCTATGCGGGTCTGCAAATTCAGCGCTCAACGTTCAAACACCCACTTTTCTGTAATACCGAATACTATCGTGTGACTGATTTATTGAGCGGCAACACAGTAATGGAATTACATGGCCATAAAGAAAAGCTGGAAATCTGCAAGTATCGAAAAGAAGATTACTTTTGGAGCAACTTTACGTCCGCTGCGGCCAAACTGCGCTGCGTGGAAAACAGCTTTGGTCTCTGCCATCGTCGCTAAACCAAGCCCCAAAATACACACTGATAATTTCCAACACCCCCTGCCGAGGGTTTCCAGGCACACCTCTCATCAATAGGTAGCGCGTTTGAGCGCTGCATCAGTGCAACAGCAACACTCAGCAAGCATTTTCGCCAACCCCGATTTATTAAGCCCGTCTCTAAAGCCTCCACCTTCAGCCTGTTTTCTTCAAAGCTATCACTAATTACTACCTCCCTACATCGCCTAAAAAGGTTGGCACAAACGATGCTTACATTAAACCGCCAAACGATTTAGTTGAATCTGGAGGCACTCTATACCTAAGCAATCATGCAACAGATGCATGTTCAGAGAGCACGAAAACTTATTACAAGCAAAAATCTGATCCGGAGCAATGGCGCTCATCATCCCTAACCTTTAGCATAGGGCGGCGGGCGTTTTTTTTTGCGATGCAGACTAACTAGAAACAATTCTGCTTTGTATCTATGCTCTTCGAGAAAACACCTGTTATTGCAGTGGTGTTCCTTAAAAAAATCTGATGAAAGCTTATTTAGATTCATTACTATAACTAACGCACCAGAGGAATTAGTCACATGAGAAAATCCATAGCACCCGCATTAGGGCTAGCCGTTACCGGCGCACTTGCTTTGCAAGCAAACGTGAGCAGCGCTCAAAGCATTACAGACGCTATTACCACGGGCAAGACAAAGGTTGACTTGCGCTTGAGATACGAAACTGTCGAACAAGATAATGCCCTTGAAGACGCCACAGCCCTAACACTGCGTAGCCGCCTCGGCTATACCACTGGCAGTTATGAAGGCCTATCCGCAACGGCAGAGTTTGAAGATGTGCGCGTAGTGGGAAGCCAGGATGATTACTCGGTTCCCCCTACAGGCTTTCAAACTGGTTCTTTTTCTGTGATTGCTGACCCAGAGGTCACTGAGCTCGATCAGGGTTTTCTCCAGTTTGCCAACAAGCAGATTAAACTCAAAGCAGGTCGACAAGTACTCACCTATGGCAACCATCGCTACGTTGGCCATGTAGGGTGGCGTCAGGATCGCCAAACCTTTGATGGCGTCAGCGCAACCATTACCCCCGTTAAAGAATTAAAACTTAATGGCGCCTACCTAACCCAACGCAACCGAATTTTTGCCGAAGCAGCAAATATCACCTCTAAAGATATACTACTAAATGCCTCTTATTCTTTATCGGTCGGGACGATTACTGGGTACAGCTATCTACTTGAACAAGACAACAATACCGATAACTCCCTCGACACCTTAGGTTTACGCTTTAGCGGCAGCACCAAAGTATCCGACGTAAAAGTTCTCTACACAGCGGAACTTGCAACGCAGGAAAACGAAGTGGATAGCGCAAGTGCTGATGCAACTTATCTATTTTTAGAGGGCGGCGTTGTAGTCGAAGGCATTACCGCCAAACTTGGCTACGAAGTTTTGGGTTCTGATGATGCCAACTATGGGTTTTCCACACCCCTCGCAACGCTACATAAATTTAACGGCTGGGCTGATCAATTTCTTGGTACGCCAGCAGAAGGCTTGGTAGACCTATCCATAACCCTCACTGGAAAAGTTGCGGGTGGAAAATGGTTAGTCGCTTACCATGACTTTTCAGCGGACGAGTCCACAGCAAGCATTGATGACCTTGGAAGCGAATTAGACCTGCTATACGCGAAAAAATTCGCCAAACACTATAATGCCGGTGTTAAATACGCTGCCTATTCGGCAGGTGACACAAAAGTGGATACTGATAAGCTGTGGGCTTGGGTTGGCCTTACCTTCTAATGCCATAACCTGGGGGGCAAAGCCTGCTTCCCAGGTTATTTTTGATCCTTTTATTTACTTAGGCTCGTTACACAAAAGAAGATTCCCCTGCATCCCATAAAGCACCTACTATTTGATCAAAATGGGAGGGGGATTGCTTATTTGCACCACATCAATGAGCTGCTTTTGTACGCATTTATTCTTCGCCTAGGGCACCTATCGCTGGCACTTGCCCCCCCCTCGCACAAAAACCTTCGACCTTAAAACCAGGAGAAACGCAATGTCATTGTACGAAAAGCTTGGCGGTGACGCCGCTATCAATGCAGCTGTTGATATCTTTTACCGGAAAGTTCTCACTGATGACCGCGTCAGTGAGTTTTTTGAGAGCACAGATATGGAAGCACAGCATGCAAAACAGAAAGCCTTTATGACCATGGCCTTTGGCGGACCCAGTAATTACACGGGTAAAGATATGCGTGAAGCCCATAAGCACATGAATCTTACCGATGAGCACTTTAATGCAGTAGCGGAAGACCTTGTGGCAACATTAAATGAGCTTGAAGTAGCCCAGGAGCTCATTGATGAAGTGGTCACCATTGTATCCGGCGCCAAGGATGATGTTCTCAACAAATAAGTATGACCTATGACAAGCATTGTATTTGAAAATCGTAATATCACGCTTAAAGAGAATGAATCAGTGCTTGATGGATTTCTTCGCGCCGGTCATCATGACATCCCAAATGGATGCCGTGCCGGGGTATGCCAATCATGCATAATGAAATCGGATTCCGCAGAGGAGATTACTCACGCTCAAATTGGTCTAACGGAAGCGCAGAAGACCCTGAAACACTTCCTGAGCTGTCAATGTCACCCTAAATCCCCCATTGGCGTACAAAGCACATCTCTTTCTTCTCAACAGACCGAAGGAGTTGTGATAGACAAAACCCTACTAAGCTCCAATGTTACCCGCCTACGTCTTACAGCAGATATAGATTACCGCCCTGGTCAATATTTAACACTATGGAAAGATAAGAATATTGCTCGCTGCTACTCTCTGGCGAGCCACCCAAATAAACAGAACTACCTAGAGCTGCATATCAAACATCTGACAGATGGTGCATTTAGCAGTTGGGTAAAATCAGGGCTGAATATTGGCGACAAAATAAAAATACAGGGCCCCCTCGGAAAATGCTTTTATACCGCCGGCAAAGCGCAGCCCCTTCTATTATCCGCAATTGGCACTGGCTTAGCCCCAATATTGGGCATTCTGCAGGACGCACTCGAAAAAGGACACCATGGAGCCATACATTTACTTTTGGGCGCCCGCTCGCCCGATAATTTCTATCTGGTAGATGCGCTAAAAAACCTAGCCGCACAAAACAGACAAATTTCACTCACTTTTGTTTACCAAAACATCCCCGCTCAAAATAATACAAACTCCGAAGCAGATTTTAGCTTCGCTGTGCAGGGAGATATTTATCAGTATTGCAAGAAAACCTACCCGGATATGAAAGGCTACCGAGTTTTCCTTTGCGGCGCGGAATCATTCACCACTAAAATGCGGAAACAGTGCTTTTTGGCTGGTGCCAGCATGGGGGATATTAGCGCAGATGCCTTTATCCCCTTCCACACCTCTACTCTTCCGCCCTCACCTTAATGTAAATCAGGCACAACGCCCACTTGTGGCATATTGGCTAAACCAATGTCTCGCGCATGCTCTTCAAAGCTTTTGTTTTTCCAGAAAAATGCACCCGGCATGGTGGTGGGAATGACCAATACATAAAACAGAGCACGGCCCACCAGTGAACTCGCCAAAGCAAGCACAGAAGCGATAAAGAAAATAGACAGTGCTAACGCCGAACTGGAAAAGCTCAGCAATATGGTCACTACCACCAAGGCTCCAGCCGCCGCAATACCGATGTTTCTTGCGTAGTAACTATAACCAAATGTTGTGCACTGAATATAGTGAGCAGCCGCTCCCTCACCCTGTTCGGTATTGAGATAACGCGCGTGATAAATCAAGCCAAGTCCCTCCAGACTCAAGCCCAAAAACATAAGCAGCGAGCAGATAACAAGAACCGAACTCCATGACTCACCGATAATAGCCAGAACAGGTATTGCCGTTAAGGCTACGATGATAGCTCCAAGGCTCAACATACTACCAACAAAAGTCGTTGCCACTTGAGGGTGGTTCCAAAAAGGCCGCGCCTTAATTTGGTAGCTTTTGTACATATAAAACATACCGCCAGCGATGGATAAAACAGCAAACAGCCCTACTAAACCAGCTAAAACTGCGATAAAACCCGAATCAAAATATAGGTTAATCACCTTAAGGCCCGTGTAGGCAGACAAACCCGCAAAATATAATGCCACCCCAAAAGCCTCTCTGGCCACCGGTGAGTGAGCCAGGTTATTAAAACCCCGATAAAATCGCATTGGCTTGCCTAAGTGAGTCGTAGACAAAAATAAACCAAGAGCTTGCAGAACAATTAATATCAATAAAATAGGATAGATTGCCGGGCTATCTGCAACGGCGGATAGACCATCAAATCCAAGCATTGGACCAATAAATACCGCTAAAAATGCCCCCATGGATGCCTGGGTAGCAAGCGTAAAAGCCACCAGAGGATTTTCTCTTGAGCTTAACTTATCAATACTCCAGTTTTTCGTTTTACCAACTTTTTCATCCACTACGGAACGAAATGATCCGTCCTCTTGTTTGTGATATTTAACAGGTATTCCATCGGTACGTGTCATTTCATCCGGCATGGTTTTAGTTTGCTGGAAGCGAATATTAGGATGGGTTATTTCCGACGATGGAAAACCAGGAATGTCGGTTTTACATTGCTCTCGTTTTTCCGGTGTATTTTCTACCACACCAAAATCCAAGGCGTTGCCAAGACACGCAGAAACACAAGCAGGCTTTAAGCCTTCTTCGAGCCTATCTACACACATATTACATTTAGAAACTTGTCCCTTAATGGGATCAAGCTGCGGCGCATTATAGGGGCAAACCCACGTGCAATAGCCACAACCGAAACACGTTTCAGGGTCTTGTAACACAGCACCATATTCTGAGTGTTTGGTATAGGCCTTAGTGGGGCAACCTTTTAAACAAACCGGGTCATCGCAATGGTTGCACGCCATGGAAATATTCATGCGCTTGTAATCAGGATAAGAGCCGCCTTCTACATAACCCACAGAACGGAAGCTAATATGGGCAGGGTTATCATTTTTTTCGGAACAAGCTGCCTCACAAGCGTGACAGCCAATACAGTTATCAGCGGTAAAGTGAAACGCATGCTGCTTATTACGATTGGGGTTTTCACCTACAGAGGGGTTACCGTTAATAAGAAGCGGGTTATTTTCTACCTGAGCAGCATCTTCATCAACTAATTCAACCAGATTAATTTTCTGCCCGTATCGGTTCTCAGACTCTGTTTTTGGGTCAAATAGTTTTGCGTAGTTTTGTTCGCCAGGGCGCTTGGGAACAAACTCCCTCGGCGTAGAATCCAGTGGACTGGCTGACGACCCAATTTCGTCGATTGCATCTCTTACTTTGTACAGTATGTTTAACATTTACACCCTCAGTGCAATAAATATATTTATTCACTCTTAACTTTTCGGCCGCAATGATGCAGATAAGCCAGCTAATTAAAAACTGCGACGCTCTACGTTAAGTCTTCCCGCTTCATCCTGATCCACATGTTCAATTTTCACTGAACACTGTTTAAACGCAGGCTGCCGCGAATAAGGATCAAGCAAACCGAGTGACACCCGGTTAACACAATCGTAAAAATGAAAAGGAATAAATACCATATTAGAAGGGACGCGCTGAGTCAGCTGAACAAGCACCACCGCATCGCCACGGCGTGACACAATACGCACATAGCTTTGATGCTTTATTCCTAATTTTTTCGCCGCATCAGGGTTCATCTCCATATAAGGCGTTGGGCTGAATTTATTTAAATTACCAAGCTTTCCGGTTCTGGTTCGCCCGTGAAAATGTTCTACAACCCGACCACTATTCATCCAAAAGGGATATTCATCACATGGCACCTCGTTATTATCCACAAATGCCAAGGGAATTAGATTTGCCTTGCCATTTTCGGTCTGGAATTTCCCATCTGTATATAAACGCTGGTCGCCTTTTAGTCCCTCTGCTCCCTCTCGATAGGGCCATTGTATGCCACGTGCTTGTTCAATTTTATCGTGAGACATTCCTGAAATATCCAGTGTGCGACCAGCACCCTTAGAAAGCTGTTTCATTTCTTCAAATGCACCAGATGGTGTTTCAGGAAAATGGATTTTTTGTCCATTTTCAAAGCGTGTGGCGAGCTCTCTAAATATATCAAAATCCGCTTTACTAGTATTTTTTGGTTTGACTGCAGGACGAACCAAATTATAACGCCGCTCTGTATTAGTAAATGTGCCCGTTTTTTCCGCCCACACAGCAGCCGGTAAAAACATGTGCGCATACTCTGTGGTTTCTACATCACTATAACAATCTTGCACCACCAAAAAGTCTAGCTTTTCCAAAATTTTTCGAGTGCGAGCAGTATTCGGCATAGAGGTCATGGGATTTGTTGCCACCAGCCAAAGGCCTTTAATTTGCCCCGTTTCAATGGCAGGAAAAATATCTGTTTGGAATAAGCCGCGCTTTTCTGGGAAAAATGATGAATCAATTCCCCAGAACTTTGCTATCTCTTCTCTGTGCTCCGGGTTTTCCAGGGCGCGGTAACCCGGCAGGCCAGAACAGGAAGACCACTCGCGTGTACCCATGGCATTACATTGCCCGGTAATAGAAAGGCTAGTGCCTCCGGGCTTACCGATATTACCGGTAATCAGGTTGAGTGAATTAATACCCGTTACACCATCAGAGCCGTGGGTGCTTTGGTTGATCCCCATGGTCCAAATCGACATAGCCCGACCTGATTTAGCGTATAGGCGGGCTACGTTTCGAATCGTATCTTCATCGATACCACATACTCGCTGCGCCCGAACGGGATCCCACTTTGCGACCTCTTCTGCAAGTGCTTCAAAGTTATTACAGTGGGCCTCAATATAAGCGCGATCTTCTAGACCCTCATCCAAAATAACATGCATCAATGAGTTCATCAGCACCACATCTGTACCCGGCGTGATTGGCAAATGAATATCCGCAAACTGAGCAAGCATGGTTACTCGGGGGTCAACGACGATTAAAGGAAATTTGCGTTTTTCCAGCGCTTCTTTTAAACGCCAATAAATAATAGGGTGCTGCTCTGGGAGGTTAGAACCCCACGCGATAAGGCAGTCAGTATGATCAAAATCTTCGTAGCAGCCAGGGGGGCCATCAGAGCCGAAGGAACGTTTATAACCCGATACGGCCGAGGCCATACACAGGGTTGTATTGCCATCATAGTTGTTCGTGCCTATACAGCCTCTAACAAGCTTACCGAGGGTATAAAACTCCTCAGTCAAGATCTGGCCCGTTGAAACAACCGCAAAAGAGTCACGACCGTATTTTTCCTGAATACCCTTGATCTTATCAGCCATGGTATCCAAAGCGGCATCCCATGTGGATTCCTGATAAGCATCAAACGTTTTGTCACGCACTAAGGGCTTATCACCCCGGCCCGCAGAGTCAAAAAGCTCATGTTCAAAAATTCCTTTAATGCACAGCTTGCCACGGTTAACATCTGCCTCCGCATGTCCGCGTGACGCAACAGCATTACCTTCAGCATTCAGGCCAACCTCAATCGAACAACCCGTAGAACAATAACCGCAGGTGGTATATTTCCATTCGACCACCTTTTTATCTGCGATCCGGATGGGGTTTCGGTCCTTTCGGCCAAATAACATAAACAACTCCAGCTAACTCAATAGTGTCCATAGTTCTGTCGAGCACTATCAACTGCATTAACATTTTTAAGTAACAATAGGAAAAACACACACCCAGTCATAGCACCGCCTTGGTGCAAATAAGCCCCAAGAAGCACCGATATATAACAAAGAGCGGAGGATTGAGGAGCAAAGACTGGGGCAAAAATAATTTCATAATTAATATGGCAATGATTATGCCAGTCTGCATTATATTGGCTTTAATAATTGCATAGCCTTATAAAACAAGGGGGTTATGACTATTTTGAAATTCTTAAATGCCTTATTGACCACAAATTAATGAAGGTCAAATCACTTAGGTTCATATGCCGTTACACCCAATAGCGCTCTGCCCGATGCTGATGCAATAGAACCAACTTCGCCCAGAAGACAAACCATTAATAGAAAAGAAAGTGACACTAGGCAGAATGAAGCGCGCTATCACCTGCGCCCACCTTTTTGCTGATTAATAAGAGGAAATGTTTTTCACTACTCGGTGCTTTTTCAAAAGCGAGCAAGCTACAGAAGGTATAGACTTGTCGTAACGTCGCGCAAAAAACGCAACCCTACTTTAAATCGCAAAGGGTTCTCCATAATTGCCAAGCGACAGGCCTTATCCTTTTTAAATATTTTTAAAAGCCCACAAATGAATTCTGATCAAAATGAACCATCCCCGTATAAAAAAAGCGGAAAATTCATGTTTTATATTGCGTGGATTATCGCCCTTGGCTTACTAACACTGTTTTTTCGCCCCATTGAAGAGCGCCAATTCAACCCCAATACGTCTCCTTCCAGTCGATCGAAAGAGGGAATAAAAGAAGTCCAGCTCAGCAGAAACCGTTACGGTCACTACATCACCAGCGGATTAATCAATAACAAAAAAGTAGTATTTCTTGTCGATACCGGCGCCTCGGAGGTTTCCATACCCCGAAACGTTGCCCAAAAGTTAGGTCTACAACCGGGAATGGCACTACCAAGAGGCACTGCCAATGGCACCATCGAAGTCTATATGACGGAGTTAGATCAACTTCAAATTGGCGACATTAAACTCTACGATTTACGCGCATCCATTAATCCACACATGGACGGTGAAACCGTTCTTCTAGGCATGAGCGCGTTAAGAGAAATAGAGTTCCACCAACGAGGCAGCGTGCTCACCCTCTCTCAATTCCCCCACCCCTGACAAGCGTTTTCCTGCTGCGGAATAGATCTGACCTGATAGTCCGCATACGGTATAATCGCGCATCTCTTACACCTAATAAATGTGCTAAAACCAAACCATGCAAGACCTCAAACAACTCAAGCAAGATACCAAGCTAACAGTACGCTGGGCCCTGGAAGAAGATATTCGTAGCGGCGACATCACGGCCGACCTCATCCCTGCAGAAAAACAAAGTGAAGCCCACATTATCACCCGAGAAGATGCCATCATCTGCGGCATTGAGTGGGTAAATGAGGTTTTCAAACAAGTGGATAACGATGTGACAATCCACTGGCATGTAAACGATGGTGATCACGTAACGGCGAATCAGCTGCTTTGCTCCATAAAAGGCTCTTCAAGATCCATCCTGACAGGCGAGCGCTGCGCTTTAAATTTTTTACAAACACTGTCTGGAACGGCAACAAAGAGCCACGAATATGCCAATCTGGTCAAACACACACAGGTAAAACTGCTGGATACACGCAAGACACTGCCCGGCTTACGCACTGCGCAAAAATACGCCGTAGTATGCGGAGGCTGCCATAACCACCGTATTGGCCTGTACGATGCTTACCTTATTAAGGAAAACCACATACAAGCGTGCGGCAGCATCACCGCGGCAGTAAGTACTGCCAAAGAGCTGCACCCAGGCAAGCCCGTTGAGGTAGAGGTGGAAAACTTCGAAGAGCTGCAAGAGGCCATTAATGCAGGCTGCGATACCGTCATGCTCGATAACTTTAATACCGAGCAAACTCGAAAAGCGGTGATTATGGCAAAGAATAAAGTAAAGTTGGAAGCTTCGGGCGGAATCGACACACAGTCTTTAGTGGAAAAAGCCGAAACTGGCGTGGACTTTATCTCTATTGGCGCTCTAACCAAGTCCTGCCGAGCACTGGACCTTTCCTTGCGTCTGGTGGATTAAGAAGAACTTGAGGGCACCTCTAAAAATTGCCTTTATACCCGATAGCGGCGTCAGCTCCGTACTCAACTCCTCATGTAGCCCTTGTACACTCGGCTTTGGTTTCCTGCGTCGCTCTACCTCCTCCATCCATGGAGTCGTGCGGGTTTCCGTGTGGTGCTTCCTTGCTCTCGAATAAAAATTCTAATTTTTAGAGATGCCCTTGATAGAACGCTCGACGACTCGCTACTGAAGATTCATCGCGATTCGTTTCGCGAGCTTCTGCGAGGCATCCTCAAGGCCAGCGATAATCCTTTTTGAATTATCCAGATCATTGCGCCCCCTCAAGGCAAACTTAGGGCTAAACGGCACATCTGTGGGCCCATCTACCGGCACGATACCTCCATAGGTAAATGTCGCCGCGTATATAAGCTTAAAGGTGCCTTCTTCTTGCGCATTAATATCACTGTCGGAAATAGCTAAAATAGCGCTCTCTCCAGTAATAGAGATAAGTCGCACCCGCAACTGTAGTTGCGGCACATAGGGCTGCCCAAGTGTAAGCGCAGTATAACCGGCGAAATCCACCACCACATGCAAAAAGTAATTAGAACAAGGTTCGCTCATTACGGGCTTGTTTAAACAAAAACCTCCGCGAAAGTCACTCGCATGGCGATGATCATTCACTGGGGTATCCACCACCTCATAGCCCACTTGCTCAAGCTCTTCTCTTAATTGAGAGGATAGTCGCTCAGACAGACGGAAATCATTCTCTTTAAGCATTCCTGTAAAGTTATAATTTGCAGCAAATTTATCTAGCCCCTTTCCCGCAGCGAACATCCCCATACTCGCCACCCTGCCAGGTATCGTAAGGGCGGGATTTGGAATACGATACTGGAAGACTTTCGCTTCGTAGAGCCTCGGTTCCTGAATCGTCACCAGCCCAATTCGAAAGGGAGGGGCCGTTTTAGCTTGCTCCAGCATCTGACTTTCTATTCCAGTGTTGCTGCATCCAAAGCTAAGCCCCATCAACAATAGCAAACCAAGAAAACTTACGTGTTTAGAAAATAAATGTACCAATAGGCCTCCCTTGGTTTGCCTTGTAATATTTAAAGTTCTGGCGAACTCAATCAAGCAATACGCTCGGTAGTTCGTACAGATCAAATCCCGACACAACGAATAGCACTATAAATGCTGACACCAACACACAAAAAATTAAGCGCAAAAACATCACTTTGGTTGGCTTAGATGCATCAAGATAATTCTGGCTATTTTTCTTTCCAGTCAGCATCGGTTTTACCAAATTCTCACGCAATACAAATAGATAAACCAGGATGGCGACAACATGAAAAAATACCAGCAGCAACACCAAATAAAAACCAAACTCATGAATTAACGCAAAATTTTCTGCCGTTGCCCCCCTTACAAAACCTGATAAAGGGCCATATGCGAACAAACCATCACTTGAGAAAAGCCCACTCGCCACCTGCCCCAGAAGCACGACAAGCATCAGCAAAACCATCAAAGCCCCTAAGGGATTATGCCCAACGTACTTAGAAGGTTTTCGAGCACGCAAACTACGTGCATAGGCAACAATTTTTGCTGGGCCATAAACAAAATTAATAAAACGGGCGGTATGGCCTCCCAGAAACCCCCAAGTGATCCTGAACACCAACATAAAAAAAATGGCATAGCCGTTCCACTTATGCCAACGCATTTCCATATCGCCCCATTCAGCTGTTACCCAAGCATTTACAACAAGAATAACAAGCAACCAATGGAAGACTCTTACACCGGCATCCCAAGCCATCACTCTATCTTTTTCTTCACCTGCTTCAGATTTGAATGCCACCAAAATACTCCAATAATTTCCCAGCAATAGGAATGCGCAAAAGCACAGCATAGAGACTGTAACCCAGCCATCACAAATGCGCCAAGCATTTAAGTTCGCATGGAAACACAGAAGAGAGAGGGATTAGCAACAGGGCTAAACAAGACTATACGAAGATTAAAATGGATGACGACCAAACACCCAAGTGACCTTTTCACAGAGGAAACAACCAGCTATTTAACTTCGATAGTGATTCTTTCAGTCATCAAAGACTTGTCCTGGGGAATGTAAACATAGTTACCCAAAACCAGCAGCTAGGTATGCTTTCCCAGTGAGTGTTTCAGGCTTGTTTCTGCCTACCCCTTACCAAAATTCTTAATCTTGTCAGTAGATGCCAAAGGCATTTTTAAATCAGGAGGGCTCTGTGTATCAATTAAAAGGTTAGACCTGCTCAAAAAAAAGCCCCAATTAAGGGGCTTTTTTTAAACTTACAAACAATGACCTTTAAAGCAGATCAACTACCAGCCTGTAAGCTCAGCCAAGGCTTTACCCAGCTCAGCAGGGTTTGGCACAGTTTTCACGCCGGCCGCCTCAAGTGCCGCAAATTTCTCTGCTGCAGTTCCTTTACCGCCAGCAATGATTGCACCGGCATGGCCCATTCGCTTTCCGGAAGGTGCTGTAACACCCGCAATGTAAGATACTACTGGCTTAGTCACATTTTCCTTAATAAACGCGGCAGCTTCTTCTTCTGCTGAACCACCGATTTCACCCACCATAATAATGGCTTCGGTTTGAGGGTCTTCTTGGAAGAGAGCCAAAGCATCAATAAATGTGGTTCCAGGAATGGGATCACCCCCTATACCGATACAGGTGCTTTGCCCAAAACCAAGTTCAGTGGTTTGATTCACTGCCTCGTACGTTAGTGTGCCGGAACGAGAGACGATACCGACCTTACCGGGAAGATGGATATCACCGGGCATAATGCCGATTTTACATTCTCCCGGCGTAATAATTCCTGGGCAATTTGGCCCGATTAAACGCGAAGTTGAATTGGCAACACGCTCTTTCACATAGAGCATATCCAAGGTGGGAATACCTTCTGTGATACAGACGACCAGCTCAATCCCTGCGTCAATGGCTTCTAGAATAGAGTCCTTACAAAAAGCAGCGGGTACATAAATAACAGAAGCAGTCGCACCTGTTGCTTCAACGGCATCACGCACGGTGTTAAATACGGGTAAACCAAGATGAGTTTGGCCGCCCTTGCCAGGGGTGACACCGCCGACCATCTTTGTACCGTAAGCAATGGCTTGCTCAGAGTGCATGGTCCCCTGGGAGCCAGTAAAACCCTGACAAATTACTTTTGTATCCTTATTAATTAATACGCTCATGGTTTATACCTCCGCCGCCGCTTTGACTACCTGAATTGCCGCGTCATCAAAACTCGATGCTGCAATGATGTTCAACCCACTTTCAGCCAATTTTTTGGCGCCAAGCTCTGCATTATTTCCCGCTAATCGCACAACAACCGGAATACTGACACCTACCTCTTCTACGGCCCCAATCACACCATCAGCAATAAGATCGCAGCGTACGATGCCGCCAAAAATATTAACCAATACCGCTTTCACTTTTTCATCAGAAAGAATGATTTTAAATGCTTCGGTCACTCGCTCCTTGGTAGCGCCTCCCCCCACATCAAGAAAGTTGGCAGGGTCGCCGCCGTGAAGCTTCACCAGATCCATCGTGCCCATTGCCAAACCAGCGCCATTTACCATGCAGCCAATATTACCATCGAGCGCCACGTAGTTTAAATCCCACTCGGCGGCACGCCTTTCACGCTCGTCTTCCTGGCTTGGATCTTCAATCTCTTTTAAAGCTTTTTGCCTATACAGTGCATTACTATCAATATTAATTTTTGCATCCAAGCAATGAAGGTTGCCCTCAGAGGTAATCACCAGTGGGTTAATTTCCAACAAGGCCAAGTCTTTTTCTTCAAACAGCTTCGCCAAACCCATAAAAATTTTAGTGAACTGCTTGGCTTGATCATTATTCAAGCCTAATTTATAAGCCAGCTCTCTACCCTGGTATGGCTGTGGGCCGACGAGAGGATCAATGGAGGCTTTGAGAATTTTTTCCGGTGTTTCAGCAGCAACCTTTTCGATTTCCACCCCACCTTCCGTAGAGGCCATAAATACAACGCTGCGTGTTGCTCGATCCACTACCGCACCAAGATAAAGCTCTTGCGCAATATCAGTGCATGACTCGACAAGAATTGTATTAACCGGTTGCCCACTTTCGTCTGTTTGGTAAGTTACTAAACGAGTACCGAGAAACTTGTTAGCAAAGGCGGAAATTTCTTCTTCAGTAGTGACGAGTTTCACACCACCGGCCTTACCTCTGCCGCCGGCATGAACCTGGGCCTTTACAACCCACTTGTCACCGCCGATTTTCTTAGCGGCTTCAACAGCTTCTGCAGCTGATTGGCAGGCATAGCCTTCTGAAACGGGCAAACCATATTGTGCAAATAGCTGCTTACCTTGGTATTCATGCAAATTCATGATTGGTTTTATCCTTGGAAGTTTCGAGGTTTTATAAGTAAACCCTGTTAGAAATAATAAAGCGGCTTAAATGAGCAAATTTTGTGCCCAAAAAGCCCTGTTCGCGCAGATGAACAACCTACTTCTTTTTTCTACTTCTTTTCGCAATGTGAATCGCATGGCCGTCCACATCCAATGCTGCCTCATGCACGGATTCTGACAAGCTTGGGTGGCCGAAAACCATCAATTGCAGATCTTCTGCACTGGAAGCAAACTCCATGGCGATGCCGCCTTGCTGTATCAGTTCGGATGCTTGCGGCCCAATAATATGCATACCTAGAATACGATCGGTTTCTTCGTGGGCAATAATTTTCACCATTCCCACCGTATCATTGGCAGCCATGGCACGACCATTTGCAGCAAAAGGAAAGGTGCCCGTCTTGTAGGGCTCGCCACTCGCCTTGACTTGCTCTTCCGTTTTACCGACTCCAGCAATTTCTGGATGCGTGTACACCACACCAGGAATAACATCATAGTTAATTTGCACACTCTTCCCGGCTATTTTTTCGGCCACCATAACGCCTTCTTCCATGGCTTTATGGGCCAAGGCAGGCCCACGCACCACATCACCAACGGCATATACACCGGGCACATCGGTCTCACATGCATTGTTTACGAAAATAAAACTTCTTTCATCAAGGTTAACGCCGCTATCGCCGGCCAATAAATTTTCGGTTTGGGGGCGGCGCCCTACTGCAACAATCAGCTTATCAACACTCAGGCTTTGGGCTTCATCATTAAGCTGATAATCAACCTTCACCTCTCCGTTAACTACTTCGGCGCCCGACACTTTGGCACTTAGTTTTATATCGATACCCTGTTTTTTATATTGTTTTAAAGCTTCTTTCGCGACCTGCTGATCAACCAACGGCAGAAAGTCATCCATAGCTTCCAGAACAACTACTTCGGCACCCAGTCGTCGCCAGACACTGCCAAGCTCAAGGCCAATAACACCCGCGCCAATAATACCAAGCCGCTTAGGCACTTCAGCAAACTCAAGAGCACCCGTAGAATCTACGATATGCTCGTTATCCAGCGGGGCCGCTTTTATTTCCACAGGTGAAGATCCGGCTGCAAGAATAATATTCTCCGCCTGAATAATTTTTGGCTCCCCTTTGGAAGGCGTAAATTCGACCTTTTTCCCTGCCAGCAGTTTTCCATAACCTTGCAACCAGTCGACGCCATTGGCCTTAAATAAAGACTGAACCCCTGAGGTGAGGTTTTTCACGATGGTATCTTTGCGTTTCATCATTGTGCTTACATCAAAGCCAACGTCAGAAACATTCACACCATGCACCGCGAGACCCTCTTGCGCCTCATGGAATTTATGGGAACTTTCCAAGAGTGCTTTAGAGGGAATACAACCCACATTCAAGCAAGTGCCGCCCAGTGCAGGCTTGCCTTTGTGTGTACGAACTTCTATACAAGCTACGCTTTTACCAAGTTGCGCGGCTTTAATCGCAGCCACATACCCTCCAGGGCCACCACCGATCACTACCACATCATACTGTTTCGTCATTTTCTTGCCTTAAAATAGAGAAGTTGAAGAACTTAAATTTCCAAAAGAAGACGTGCAGGATCTTCGACAAGCTCTTTAACCATCACCAAAAAGCTTACTGCTTCTTTACCATCAATCAGTCTATGGTCGTAACTCAGGGCTAGATACATCATTGGCAAAATAACCACCTCTCCATTTACCGCCATGGGCCGAGGCTGAATTTTATGCATGCCCAAAATACCAGTTTGAGGAGGGTTAATAATGGGCGTAGACAACAACGACCCAAAAATGCCACCGTTAGAGATAGAAAAGGTGCCCCCCATCATATCCTCTAGGGCAAGCTTTCCATCACGCGCCTTGCCACCAAAGTCAACAATTTTACTTTCAACTTCACCCATACTCATTTTGTCCGCATCACGCAATACAGGCACCACTAAACCTCGTTCAGTGGAAACAGCCACACCAACATCGTAATAGTTGTGGTAGACCACATCATTGCCATCAAGGGAAGCATTCACTGCAGGGAATTTTTTTAGTGACTCCACAACCGCTCGAACAAAAAAGGACATAAAGCCAAGCTTAACGCCATGGGAACTCACGAACTGATCTTGATAGTTCTTGCGCATATCCATGATAGGCTTCATGTTTACTTCGTTAAAAGTGGTCAGGATCGCAGCATCATTTTGAGAGTTAACCAGGCGCTCCGCAATGCGTGCACGTAAGCGTGTCATGGGAACGCGTCGCTCAATGCGCTCTTCTTCAGGTAACGCCAACCCACCTGCGGGAATTGATAACTCTTGCGTTGGTTTTGTGTCTTTATTGACTGTTTCTACACTCGTGTCCTTTTCAGCCTGCTTAGGTTTAATGTATTCAAGCACGTCCTCCTTAGTAATGCGCCCGCCCTTTCCGCTTCCTGGAATCTGGGATGGATCGACACCATGCTCCGCCACCAGTTTTCGTACTGCAGGGCTCAGCGACTTCTCGTCAACTAGCATCCCGGCAGACCCAGGCTCTTTATCCGATGGCTCTGATGACGTTTCAGCCGTGCCACTTGAAGAGGCAGGCTTTGCAAGCGCGCCTTCTTGAAATATAGCAATGACCTGATTGCTTTCGATCACTGCACCTTCTTCCTGAAGAATTTCTGTTAATACACCATCGAGGGGTGCAACAATTTCAAGGACAACTTTATCCGTTTCAATATCAGCAAGCAGCTCATCACGAGCGACCGGCTCTCCCACTTTTTTGTGCCAAGTAGCAACGGTCCCATCTGCTACCGATTCTGGAAACTGAGGTGCTTTAATTTCTTTTGCCATTGGAATTCCTTTTAACTCCACCTGTATGCTTTTAAAAAATCTCTAAAGTTCGAGCAGTCTATTTTCTATTTAAATATTTATTCAAAGTGATCACTTAGCTGGCCCTATCGCTTCCAGTACAAGCGCTTCTTGCTGCTCAATATGCAGCGACATATAACCCACCGCTGGAACTGCAGAATGCCCCCGGCCCGCATATTCCAGCTCAATGGCCGGATTATAACGATGAATAGCTATGCGCATATGATGCTGACTGCAGTACCAAGCGCCCTGGTTCATAGGCTCTTCCTGGCACCAAACGATTTCTTCTAATTCATAAGTAGAAAAAATGTCCACTAGCTCATCTTCCGGAAAAGGATACAGCTGCTCTATCCGAATAATTACCACGTCACTGCGCTCAAGACCGCGGCGCTTTTCTAGTAAGTCATAATAGACTTTGCCACTGCACATCACCAAGCGTTTAACACCATTGGAAGCAAGATCGTCCATTTCGGGCAATACATCCTCAAACGTGCCGTTAGCCAGCTCGTCAAGTGTTGATGTCGCCAGCTTATGTCGCAGTAAGCTTTTGGGGGTCATCACCACAAGTGGCTTCCGAAGAGGCCGCTTTACCTGGCGACGCAACATATGGTAAACCTGAGCCGGGGTACTGGGCACACAGACCTGCATATTGTGCTCCGCGCACAATTGCAGGAAGCGTTCCAATCTTGCCGAAGAATGCTCCGCTCCCTGCCCTTCATATCCGTGAGGCAACAACAAGGTTAATCCACACAGACGCCCCCACTTTAATTCACCCGCTGAAATAAACTGATCAATAACAACTTGCGCGCCATTTGCGAAGTCACCAAACTGCGCTTCCCAGAGACATAAGGCATTTGGTGTGGTAGTGGAGTAGCCGTATTCAAACCCCAGCACCGCTTCTTCTGATAACAGGGAGTCATAAAGCTCCAGCCTGGGTTGTCCGTCGTAAAGGTTTTTTAAGGGAACATAGGTGCTTGCATCTTTTTGGTTATGTAATACAGCATGACGATGAGAGAAGGTGCCACGCCCCACATCCTGCCCAGTCAACCTTACAGGGTGGCCTTCTTGAAGCAGTGTTGCGTAGGCCATTATTTCTGCAAAACCCCAGTTCACCTCATGCGCCCCCCCAGCCATACGGCGGCGGTCATCGCGAATCTTGGCGACTTGGCGTTGCAGTACAAACCCTTCTGGTAGTTCATCAAGCTTATCAGCAAGCTCTTTGAGGGTTTTTGAGTCAACCGTGGTATCACAGTTCTTTATGCGATCATGCCCTAGATAAGGCTCCCAATCGACAAATAGTCTTGAGTCTGGCTCACTGACCAGGCTTTTAACAACGTGCTCACCATCGTCCAGCATGGTGCGATAATCTTCCACCATTTTCTGAGCTTCAGTATCACTGAGAACGCCACTGTTTACTAAACGCTCTGCATATATAGCGCGTGCAGTTGGGTGCTTACGAATAATCTCGTACATCAACGGTTGCGTAATTGCTGGCTCATCTGCCTCGTTATGACCGTGTCGACGATAACAAACCAAATCGATCACGACGTCTTTATTAAATTCACGACGATAATCAAGCGCCACTTGGGTGATAAACAATACTGCTTCTGGGTCATCGCCATTCACATGGAATATGGGAGCCTGCACCATCTTCGCCACATCGGTGCAGTATTCTGTGGAGCGCGTATCATCCCGGCGGTTTGTGGTAAAACCAATCTGGTTGTTTACTACAATATGTACCGTGCCGCCGGTTTTAAATCCTCGGGTTTGCGACATCTGGAAAGTTTCCATCACCACACCCTGCCCGGCAAAAGCAGAGTCACCATGGATAATAATGGGAATCACGAGATCCCCGGAAGGATCATTGCGACGATCTTGACGAGCGCGAACAGAGCCTTCAACAACCGGCGATACAATTTCCAGGTGAGAAGGGTTAAAAGAAAGGGCGAGATGAATCTCACCCCCAGATGTTGTGATGTTAGAAGAGAAACCCTGATGATACTTTACATCACCAGCGCCTTCACCTGCGTCATGCTTTCCTTCAAATTCATCAAAGAGGTCGGCCGGGTTTTTACCCAGGGTATTGACCAGCACATTTAATCGACCGCGATGCGCCATGCCGATGACCATTTCCTTGGTACCGTTTGAGCCAGCTCGCTGAATCAGCTCATCAACAATCAGAGTCAGGCCTTCGCCGCCCTCAAGCCCGAAGCGTTTCGTACCTGGATATTTGGTGCCCAAGTATTTTTCGAGTCCTTCGGATGCTACCAGACGCTCTAAGGTATGAAGTTTTCTTTGGCGGCTATATTCGGGAGAGCAACGTACGGATTCCAGGCGATGCTGAATCCAGCGTCGCTCCTCTGTGTCCACGATCTGCATGTACTCCGCTCCAACGGAGCTACAGTAAGTCTGCTGCAGGGATTCATGAATTTCTTTTAGGGTGGCTTCATCCTTACCGAGAAAATAGCTTCCAACCTGAAATACGGTATCGTAATCCGCAGTGGTAAGCCCCTGGAAAGAAAGAGCCAGATCAGGGACATCCTCCCGTTCCATAATGCCCAAGGGGTCAAGCCTGGCAATTTGATGCCCCCGAAAACGGTAGGCAGTAATTAACTGAAGAACCTTAACCTGCTTTTTTTCATGCTCAGAGCTGACACTGCTAACCGCCAGGGGCTGAGCACGACTCTTGTTTTTGGCCAAGTAAAGAAAGTGTTCACGAATAGTGGAGTGGGGGACGTCTTCGCTTTGCTTCCCATCATAGCGCGGCAATTTGTCAAAATATGTTCGCCATTCTTCTGGGACACTGTTTGGATCACTAAGATAACTATCAAATAATTCTTCGATATACGCCGCGTTACCGCCTCCTAGATGAGACGTTGTCCTCTGGCGATACATCATTCCATCGCGCATTACCGATTCCCCGCATTAAGCAAGAACGCAATCCGAAACTTAGCTCAAGTTTATTACCAAGGACACACTCGTAATGCCCCTTGATAAACGCTTAATCGCTGCTTCCAACCCGTTCCTTCTTGGTTTATGAAACAAAAATCCTGCATTTAATGTGCAAGTTTGAAGCGATCGCTTTTATAAGGCTTTTGGCCCATCAAAAAACTGCATAGCGGCCTTTGCAAGAGAGATGATTTTATTTTTTCAGGCAAAGAAAAAACAGGCGCAAGAAGGGAATTTACGTAGCGTAAATAACTAATTCCGCAAATTTTAGCGTTGCATGATGAGTAAGAAAGTTACTCTCGCGCCAAGGTCTCTGAGTAGTTTAAAGCTTTTCTAAAAAAAGAGCCCTTGCTTAGGGCTCTTTTTATTTACACTCTAGAGTGTAGTCGGAAATTATTAGGTGGCTCGTTGCAAGAGCATATTTCTTATATGCCCAATTGCACGCGTTGGATTCAAACCCTTTGGGCACACACTGATACAGTTTTGGATACCGTGACAACGAAATAAACTAAACGGGTCATCCAGATCACTTAAGCGTTCACTCACCCCTTCATCGCGGCTATCTGCCAAAAATCGGTATGACTGCAACAAACCTGCAGGCCCAATAAATTTATCCGGGTTCCACCAGAAAGACGGGCAAGCCGTAGAACAGCATGCACAAAGAATACACTCATACAAACCATCCAGCTTTTCCCTTTCTTCTGGCGACTGTAATCGTTCAATTGCGGGCGGGGGCGTATCATTGATCAAATAGGGTTTAATTTTCCGGTACTGGGTATAGAACTGCCCCATATCCACTACCAAGTCCCGAACGACGGGCAAGCCAGGCAAGGGGCGAATAACCAGCTTAGAGTCCCTCTTGCCCATGGCTTCGGAAATTGGCGTAATACAGGCTAAACCGTTTTTGCCATTAATATTCAAACCATCCGAACCACACACACCTTCTCGACAAGATCGTCGATAAGATACCGCCTCGTCCTGCTCCTTAATCAAAGCCAGGACATCCAGAATCATCAGGTCTTTCCCCCCTGTGTTGACATGATAATCCTGCATATAGGGCTCGGAATCTGTCTCGGGGTTATAACGATAAATACTGACTTGCATAACGCTTTCCTTAGTAGGTTCTTACTTTGGGCTGGAAAGCCTCAACTTGTTTGGGTGCAAAATTTACTTCACGCTTCACGATTTTTTTATCTTCAGGCAGATATACGGTATGAACTAGCCAGTTTTCATCATCGCGATCCGGGTAGTCATAACGGGAATGAGCACCACGGCTTTCAGTGCGAGTATCCGCAGCAATCGCCGTCGCCTCCGCAACCTCCAGCAAGCTATCTAACTCGAGAGCTTCAACACGTGCGGTATTAAATGCCTTACTCTTATCCGTTAAAATACCGTCTGCGATACGACCACGCAACTCAGCAATTTTGCTAACGCCCTGCTCCATAAGGTCACCCTTACGGAACACGCCAAAATTATTTTGCATGGTTTGCTGTAATTCTTTTCTTAAGGCAGACACATCTTCGCCGTCTCTGCCCGAATTTTCCCAACGAGCATAACGGGACGTAGAGCGTTCCAGGTCGGACTCACTCACAGCAAGCTGCTCAACACCTTCTCGCAGGGTCTTTTCAATATGCAAGCCGGCCGCACGGCCAAACACAACCAAGTCCAGCAGTGAATTACCACCGAGTCGGTTTGCACCGTGCACGGACACACAGGCCACCTCACCTACTGCATAAAGGCCTGGAATAACGGTGCTTTCACCCTTGTCATTCACCTTCACCGCCTGCCCATCAATAGTCGTGGGCACACCTCCCATCATGTAGTGACAGGTTGGCACAACGGGAATTGGCTCAAGAACAGGATCGGCTCCGGCAAAGGTTTTTGAGAGCTCACAGATACCGGGTAGTTTAGAATGAAGAACTTCAGCGCCCAGGTGATCCAACTTCAATAAAACATGATCAGCATCAGGGCCAACACCCCGACCATCAAGGATCTCCATCATCATGGAGCGAGCTACCACGTCACGGCCAGCGAGGTCTTTGGCGTTTGGCGCGTAACGCTCCATAAACCGCTCTCCATCTTTATTGACGAGATAACCCCCTTCACCACGACAGCCTTCCGTAACAAGAACCCCTGCACCAGCTATACCGGTAGGATGAAACTGCCACATTTCCATATCCTGAGCAGAGTAACCGGCACGCAAGGCCATTGCCACGCCATCCCCAGTATTGATCAAAGCATTTGTAGTTGAAGCGTAAATTCGGCCAGACCCACCGGTAGCCAAAACAGTCGCTTTGGCTAGAAAGGCCACCACTTCACCAGTTTCAATACTCATGGCCAAGACACCACAAGTGTCACCGCTCTGGTTTGTTACCAGATCCATCGCATACCATTCGTTATAGAAAACGGTATTCGCTTTAACATTCTGCTGATAAAGAGTATGAAGCAGAGCATGGCCGGTTCTATCTGCCGCCGCGCAAGTGCGAGAGGCCTGGCCGCCCTTACCAAAATCTTTTGACTGGCCGCCAAATGGACGCTGATATATTCTTCCCTCTTCAGTTCGAGAAAAAGGCAGCCCCATATGCTCCAGTTCAAAAACGGTTTGCGGGCCAACGTTACACATATATTCGATGGCATCCTGATCACCGATGTAATCTGAGCCTTTAACTGTGTCATACATATGCCAGCGCCAATCATCGTTAGGATCAGAGCTCGCAATCGCACAAGTAATGCCACCTTGAGCAGATACAGTGTGTGAACGTGTTGGAAATACTTTTGAAATAAGCGCTGTTTTCTGACCAGACTGCGCAAGCTGCAGGGCTGCACGCATGCCAGCACCCCCACCACCAACGATTACTGCGTCATATGTTACCGTTCTTACATTAGCCATTGATTATAAACCCCATAAAATCTGAGCGCCCCAAACAAGATAGATCGCTGCTGCGACACCACATGCGGATTGGCAAGAAAAACGAACAAAGGAGTTACTTAAGTAGTCAGTGGTGATTACCCATAAACCAATCCAGGCATGTGCCAACGTGGCAAGCAGAGCCAAAGTACTGGCAATGCGCATACTCCCACTGGTAATAAAATCACGCCACTCCTCATAGCCAAGATCTGGATGGCCGAGCAGATAACCAAGCAAGATTAAAACATACAGACCTACAATAACGGCTGAAACACGCTGGATAAGCCAGTCGTAAACACCGCTTCTACCGAAACTCGTTACGCTAGCTACCATAACCAAACTCCCATAAAAATAATTAATACTGCTGAAACTACGACAGTAATTTTCGCACCCTTTAACCCACCTTCAAGTGTTTCACCAATACCGAAATCCATAAAAAGGTGTTTTACTCCAGCAGCGATATGATAAAGCAAGGCTCCAACAGCCCCCCAAACAACCATCGTGACAAAAAAGCCATCCAAGGTGTCTTTAAGCTCATTAAAGCTGGACTCACTTTCCAGGGAGCAGCTTAGTATCCCAAGCAATATTGGAATACTAAAGAAAACCACTACCCCTGAAGCTCGGTGCATAATAGAAACAAGCGCAGGAAGAGGAAGCTTAATAGTTTTAAAATCTAAATTAACAGGTCTATTTTTATTCACAGCCTTCACTTTCGATTTAGCCCCAATTCAGGGCGTTTTATAGAATAACGAACCAAGACAGGTCAAAAAAATGACTACTTAAATGCCGCTCAATTCATTGAATTACCTAGCTAGAACCGGTAACGAAGTATATCTGTACAATTATGGAATTACAAACTAAGCTGGCGCGCAAAATGGGCATTATGACTTACTACCGAACGGTCAAAACCCCGGGTTTCTTACTTTTCATATACCCGGCAGACAAGCCAGAGAGACTTTGCTAAAATTCGCTGCCTTAAAGGTCAACAAGCGAAGACATCCGAGGACATAAATCGCTAAATACGGCCGTAATTTATCCGCCCAGCGACACCTTGCACCACACATAAAGCCCCGGTTTTTAACCGCTCAAAGAAGATACAAAAGAGGAAACAGGAATGGCAGAAAAAAGCGCCCAGTTAACTATCGGCACAAGCGAGAAACCTTTAGACCTTCCCATCTACCAAGGCACAATGGGACCTGACGTGGTAGACGTTCGCAGCCTGACTGCCAACAACCTTTTCACCTACGACCCTGGCTTTGTTTCAACAGCGGCTTGTGAATCAAAGATAACCTTTATCGACGGAGAGAAAGGCCAGCTACTGCATCGCGGCTACCCCATTGAAGAGCTCGCGGAAAAATCCGACTACCTTGAAGTCTGCTATTTGCTTTTAAACGGCGAACTTCCCAACAAAGAACAAAAACAATCATTCGTTGATACCGTCACCCAGCACACCATGGTGAATGAGCAACTTACCCACTTTTACAATGGCTTTCGACGCGACGCTCACCCCATGGCAATCATGTGCGGCGTAGTTGGTGCGCTTTCAGCCTTTTATCACGACTCACTGAACGTGCATGACCCACGACACCGGGAGGTTGCTGCATATAGGTTGATTGCGAAAATGCCCACCATGGCAGCCATGAGCTACAAATATTCGATCGGACAGCCCTTTTTGTATCCTCGCAACGAGCTTAGCTACTCTGAAAACTTTCTCCACATGATGTTTGGCACGCCTTGCGAAGAAACCAAAATCAGCCCGACAATTGCTCGCGCCATGGATAGAATTTTTATTCTCCACGCAGATCACGAACAAAACGCATCAACATCTACCGTGCGCCTTGCAGGCTCGTCTGGCGCCAACCCTTTTGCCTGTGTAGCGGCTGGCATTGCAACACTGTGGGGCCCGGCCCACGGTGGCGCAAACGAAGCAGTCCTGGACATGCTTACAGAAATAGGAGATGTCTCGCGAGTTGGAGAGTATATCAACAAGGCCAAAGACAAAAATGACCCATTCCGACTCATGGGCTTTGGTCACCGTGTTTATAAGAACTTTGATCCACGAGCCACTGTAATGCGACAGTCCTGCCATGAAGTCCTAAAAGAACTTAACATGGAAAATGACCCGCTTTTTGAACTCGCCCTAAGGCTGGAAACCATTGCAAGAGAAGACGAATACTTCGTCCAGAAAAAACTCTATCCTAATGTGGACTTCTACTCAGGCATCATCCTGAAAGCCATCGGCATTCCCACGAGCATGTTTACTGTTATATTCGCCCTATCCCGGACCGTTGGCTGGATTGCCCATTGGGATGAGATGATGAGCGGCAGCAACCGAATTGGACGACCAAGACAGCTCTACACCGGCGCCACTGAGCGCTCATTTACCCCCATCGACAAGAGATAAGCACCCCCGCCCGACTGGAAATGCCAAAACCTTTTCAGTTGGGCTGAGTATCAGCGACGATGCCCAACCTTATCTACGGCGCCTCTGATTTATTTAATATCTAGCACCGATAAAGGAGCAAACAGTGAAAAACCTTCAGTCTGTCCCCTTATTCGAGAACCTTAGCCAGGAAGAACTGGGTAAAATCCTTCATTACGCGTCAACCCGCAGCTACCAGAAGAACTCGGTGGTAATTAACGAAGGAGATGACACCGACTCGCTTTACATTATCGATAACGGCAGCGTCAAGGTTTACCTCAGCGACAATAGTGGCAAAGAGGTCATCATAAATACCCTGGAAGCTGGCGACTACTTTGGCGAACTCTCTGTTCTTACCACGGGCAAACGCTCTGCGTCGGTGATAACAACCAGCAGCTCTTCGTTTATTGTTATTTATAAACGCGACTTCAAAGAGCTTATACTTGGGCACCCTGATATCGCTTATACGCTTATGGAGAACCTGGCAACCCGGGTCAGAAATCTGACTGACAATATCAAAAGCCTCGCTTTAGAAGACGTATACGGTCGCGTGGTAAAAACCCTTATGAACTTGTCTGAGCCCATTTCAACGGACAGCCCCGACAGACGCATCATCAAAAAGCGCCTCACCCAGCAAGAGATCGCTAATCGCGTTGGCTCGTCTCGGGAAATGGTTGCCAGGATCCTTAAGGATTTAACGGTGGGCGAATACATCAGCCAGGAAAATAGACAGATTGTCATTAATAAAAAGCTACCCGAGCATTACTAAGGTGCCTCTGAATAGATTCACCACATTAGGCCACCACGCATAAGCGCCATATCGCCCTTCCACCAGCAGCCATCAGGTCTTCAATAGTGAGCAAACAAAACAACCAGGTCGAGCCGGCCAGCTTATTTCGACGCTTGGCAGCTATGGTCTACGATGGTTTTCTACTCGCCGCCCTATGGTTTCTTGCTACAGGAGTTCTCGTCGCTCTGAATGGTGGAAATGCACTCACCCCCCTGCAAGGCCAGCTTATTTTATTCCCCACCACTGCATTGCTTACTGCGGGCTTCTATACTTGGTTCTGGACCCACGGCGGACAAACACTGGGAATGAAAACCTGGAAAATTCGGCTTGTTACCAGCGAGGGCAAGGCAATAACACGTCGTCAGGCACTGACTAGAATCCTTGCCTCCATACCATCTATTGCCTGCCTCGGCATAGGTTACATATGGGTACTTCTCGACCGCAAGAGAAGCACTTGGCACGACCACCTTTCGCATACAAGAGTCGTAAAAATCTCATAAAAACATACGCTTACACCACCCCTCCCGCATAAAAACTCAGTATTTCACTCTCAGCCTTAGCCGCCAATACATTTGTTTTTCCACGAAATAACTAATACTATTAGTCACTAACCTAGTTAAATACGCGCCGCTTATGCTCCCTAGCTTTCGCAAAGTCATAGAAAACTCTCTAAATTACACAAACCTACGGCGGATAACCTTTCCATTTATAGCCGCAGTTGCATTAGTGGCCGACGCACTCGCGTCATTTTTCTACTACTGGGCGGAAGGCTCTCTTCCCGCTGGCATCCATATTGCCGCGATTGGTTCTTCGGTTCTCATCTCTATACCCATCTACTGGGCAACCCTTTACCTGCTTAAAACACTAGAGGAAAAGCAAGAGGCGCTGATTCTCGCCCAGGAACACGAAGCCTCAAGTTCACATGAGTTAAAAAAGCGCAATCTCATTTTCCATTCCTTACTGCACACAAGCATTTCCATGCAGCAGTCCAAAGAACTCAGCACACTGCTTGACCACACACTCAATGATCTCAATCAAATATTTCCTGACTGGGGGTTTGCCATCGTTATATATGGCGCCCGGGAAACCAGCGTACAAAACTTTAGCTCCATCCACCTTCTCGCTGAAGAGCAAACACTGATCATTGAAGGTGCGCGCTCATTAAGCTCTCCCTACGAGCTCACCGAGAAACTACAGCTCGTCACTCGTAATGCTTATGATAAAAAAAACCGGCACAACTGGATGTTTGCCCCTCTCAGCGGAAGTGAAAATAAAAAGCTAGGCTATCTCATCATAAAGCAACCACTTGAAACATCTATTCATCATGACGTTGTATCTTTATTTGTAGACCAGCTTTCGGTCACAGCAGAAAACAGACTGCTTCTATTGGAGCTGGAGCGCCTAGCGAATACTGACGCGCTTACAGGAATTTATAATCGCAATTTTTTCCAAAAGGAACTGGATTCCGAGATTGCCAAAGCAAGCAAAAACAACAACATCGCCTTCAGCATTTTCGTAGTAGACATTAACGGCTTAAAGCGAATCAATGATACCTATGGCCACGAAGAGGGAGACAAGTTAATTATCGCCGTGGCAAATCTGCTAAAAAAATCCTTCCGGGATTATGATGTCATCACCCGCTCAGGGGGAGATGAGTTCGTCATTCTCTGCCCCAATACACATTGCGATGATGCTCTGGGGGTGCTTAACAGAATACGCGCACTGGAAAAAAACATGACGCTGGCTCATTACAAAGGCGGCAACACCCACCAAATTGAGCCAGTTCGTATCAGCATAGGAGTTGCGTGCTCCACTGAGACAAGCCCTGAAAATGTGTTAGGGCTCGCCGATGAAAATATGTACGAGGATAAGAAACGCTTCTACGCGAACAACTCAAAATACCGCTAGCGCTTAACGTGACCGAAAAACCAGTCGTACCGTATTGGCAAAACTTCTATTTCTGACAAGGTTCAATAGCTAAAAAGAGTAGCGAGCTGGTCTTCTTGCTTTGCAGCATCTTCATAGCCAAGATCTATCAGCTCTTTGGCAAAGCGCCCATCAAACAACAAATAGGAATGTGTATCGCTCTGACGACCTGGCGAATCATCATTACGAACCAGCCAACGCATAACCCAGTTTAAGGTTCTGCCTTTAATTTCTGCCTTTCCACTACGAATAAAGTCAGCAGCTAGCGCACCAATATCCTCAGATGGCCTAATATGTACGGCATCAATAGGCTTGATGGGGCCCCCCCGCAGCTCGACCATTTTGCTGCTCAATTTTTCTAAGAAATCGCCCCCAAATGCTGCCTCACCTGCATACAATATAGCGTTCAAGCGCTCCATACGATCGATATCATATTCAGTATGATCCAATAGCAATGCATCCATCGCCTTACCAAATAGAAGCATCGGGTGTGGGTAGGTTATACAGTGCTGGCGAGCGAGCTCCTCTTCTGATGGCATATGCTTCAAAGAAATAACCAACAATTTTTCCGCCCCCATCCTGATCGCCGGAGACATGGGCGTATTCTGTCTTAAACCACCATCTGTATAATATTCATTATGAATTTTTACCGCTGAAAAAAACATAGGAATGGATGCCGATGCAAGAACATGCCGAGGCCCAATTCGAGCGGCCTTGTGTTTAACAAAGGGGTTATTTGTCCAGCTTCCTTTTATGGGCTTGCCGGTTTGAGTAAAGACCACCGTGTGGCCTGTTCCGATATGGGTAGCAGATATCGCCAAGCCGTCGAGCGCACCATGGGCGATATTCCGATATATACATCGCCAGGGGGTTTTCCTGGCCACAAATTGCTCAAGGCCTTTCGTATTCAGCAGGCCGCCATGTCTCGAGCCCCTCACATCTTCAGGCACACTATTACTAAACAGAAGCCGGCCAGCATTAAATACATCTCCCGGGCCTACACTGAGTAAGTGCTCTATTCGTATGTCCTCCCAAAGCTCTCTTAGAATACGCGCCTGTTTTTTTGGTTGATCTATCGTAGAGGCAATAAATGCTGCATTAATCGCCCCAACACTCGTACCTGCTAAAATATCAATTGGCACATCACGCCCCAAGCGCTTTTGGAGTTTCTCCCGAAGATAAATAAGCACGCCTATTTCATAGGCACCACGAGCCCCTCCTCCAGCCAAAACCATGCCGACCTTGGGGCGTTTATTCTGATTCAATATGCTTCCCTTCTATATCACAACGCTTAATTTAAAATCGCGCCTCTACCCAGACTTCAGCCAGAAAGCACCCCAAAAACAATGACACTTGTAATTCATTGTAGGTAGATAAAAGTATATATACTAACTTGACCAAGCCTTACTTACAGAAACGCTCTAAAAATCGTCTACAGCACAGGAAACTTTGGAGGCATCGTACTCGCTGATACTTGCAGAATAGCATAGAGGGACAAGAGGGCAGCAACCTGAGGAGGGATGTTGAAAAAATGCACACCAAAAGGGAGCACACAAAAAAAATGGCATGCATCTACAATAGATAATATGCCATTTACATCGGTTTATTCTCGCCGCCAGCGGTGAGAAAAGGCCAAAGCCCCTCCCCTTAGCCGCTAAATTTACCGTTACTTATAAGAAAGAGCGACTAATCAGCTCTTTCATAATCTCATTCGTACCGCCATATATTTTCTGAATACGACTATCGACGAAAGCTTTACCAACTGGATACTCGAGCATGTAGCCATATCCACCATGTAGCTGGAGACACTCGTCAACCAGCTTTACTTGCAAGTCAGTTGTATATAGCTTACCCATCGCTGCGGTTGTTGCATCTAGCTCCTTACGCATATGCTTAGCAAGACAGTCATCAACGAAGATGCGTGCAATCTTGGTCTCTGTTGCCAGCTCAGCCAACTTGAAACGCGTATTTTGAAACTTGGAAATAGGTCGACCAAAGGCTTCGCGCCCTTTTACATACTCAATGGTATGCTCTAGCACTCTTTCGCAGGCAGTTACTGCGCCCATTGCAATTAATAAACGCTCTTGAACCAGCTCAGACATCAGGTAGGCAAAACCCATTCCTTCCTGGCCAAGAAGGTTGTCTTTGGAAACACGTACGTTATCAAAAAATAGTTCAGAGGTGTCCTGCGCTTTTAAGCCTACTTTTTTCAGTTTACGACCCTTGGTAAAGCCCTCTGTGCCTGCTTCAACAACAAACAAGCTAATGCCAGCAGCGCCCTTATCTGGGTCAGTTTTGGCAATCACAACAACCAAATCAGACATATAGCCATTTGTAATGAATACTTTCTGGCCGTTGATAACATAGTCGTCACCGTCTTTAAGCGCTGTTGTTTTAATGCCTTGCAGATCACTTCCTGTGCCAGGCTCTGTCATAGCGATGGCACCGATCATTTCACCTGTTGCCATTTTTGGCAGCCAGCGTGTTTTCTGTTCGTCAGATCCATATTTATTGATGTAAGGCGCTACAATTTCTGAGTGAAGCATAAAGCCAGGCCCACTGGCACCAACACGACCCTGCTCTTCAGCCATAATAACTGTATACATAAAGTCAGCTTCGGCACCACCAAACTCACTAGGCATGCTCATGCAAAGTAAGCCCGCCTCTCCAGCCTTTATCCAGCTTTCTCTGGAAACCTGACCATCCTCTTCCCACTGCTCATGAAAAGGAACGACTTCTTTCTCAAAAAATTTACGACAAGTATCACGGAACAGTTCGTGATCTTCTGTAAAAACATCTCTTTTACCAAACATTATCTATTACTCCATTAAAAACACTTAGCACGGACGCATGCTTTCTCGTGTGATAGTAAGGAAAAGCATTGCCGTATAAAAAACACCCGCGCCTCAAATACATAAGGCACGGGCATACTCTTTTTTACATAAGAACTACTTTCAGTTATGCCGCTTTCAAAATCCAGGTTAACAAGCCTGTGAAAAAGTGGGTAATTGATCCCAATGCGCTATAAACAGCGCTCTTCACGCCGACCCAGGTATCACTGGCATTTTCATCATCAAGAGCAGCATGCCCCGCCTGGATCAGATAAGCATGAACCATCTCAACCTCTTCAATCGTCAAGAGCTCGTCATAGGCGGGCATCCCTTCTTCTTTATGAATACCACCGTACACTATTGCTAGGAATTGCTCGTGTGTTGCAGCATCCATATATCGCAAGTCCTTCAGGTTAGGTGAACTAACCGCTCCTGGCCCGTGACAATATACACAGTTGTGATGGTAAATTTTGTTACCTTGATATTCTGCATCAGACGATGCGGTTCGAGGTGGCGGTTCGGGCAAACGCTTTGCAACCTCGTAATCTGGCAAGCTGTTTGAACCATTCAATTTAAAGGTAAGCAGGCGACCCTTGGTATACGTTTTTTCAGGGGTATTGCCAATCAAAGCGAATGATAATCCTACAGAACCACCCCAACCAGCTAGAACTGAAATGTATTGTTCTCCGTCAACAGCGAAGCTAATAGGCGCTGCAATAACGCCACTCTGGGTTTCGTGAGACCAAAGTCTCTCACCACTATCCGCCGCATAAGCAACAATCTCTGCTTGCCCATTACCTTGAAACACTAGATTTCCAGCGGTACAGAGAACGCCACCGTTCCATGGCCCTTTGTGGTCTACCCGCCAAACGCGCTCCTGCTTGATAGGATCCCAAGCTTGCAAATATCCGCGAGCCGCTGCAGCACCGAGCTTTTTAATTAGCTGGGCATCAATCCAGGTAGGAACATAAATATCCTTCATAACGGGTATTCCTACGTTCCAGTGCCCCTCCTCATACTCAAAGTTTTCATCGTGATTATAGAGAAAGCTCATCTCACGACTCGGGATATAAACATAACCTGTTTCGCGGTGATAACACATTGGCTGCCAGTTATGCCCACCTAAAGGAGATGGAAACTGAAGAACTGGATTATCCTTATAGTCATTGTCAGTCTGAACAGGACGCCCTGTCTCAGGATCAATGTGGGTTGCCCAGTTAACAGGTACATAGTTATTTGCAGAAATAAACTCTCCCGTCTCCCGATCAATCACATAGAAGAACCCATTTTTGGGCGCCTGCATGATGACTTTGCGCTGCTTACCGTTTATATCCAACTCAGCAAGAATCATATGCTGGGTGGCGGTGTAGTCCCAAGCTTCACCAGGTGTAGTTTGGTAGTGCCACACATAGGTTCCTGTATCGGGCTCAATCGCTACGATAGAAGACAAGAAGAGGTTATCCCCACCTGCAGGGCTACGAATATATTTATTCCACGGCGAGCCATTCCCTACGCCTATGTACAAAAGGTCTAGATCGGGATCGTAGGCCATGGAGTCCCATACGGTACCTCCTCCACCAACTTCCCACCAAGGACCACCACCCCAAGTTTCAGCTGCCATTTCCATTGCAGCATTCTCAAAACCATCTGCAGGGTTGCCAGGAACAGTATAAAACCGCCATTTCTGTTCCCCGGTATCGGTATCGTAGGCTGTGATATAACCTCTTACGCCAAACTCTGCGCCACCGTTTCCGATAATAACTTTGTCTTTTACGATGCGCGGTGCACCAGTAATTGAGTAAGGCCGGTTCAAATCGATAGTGGTTTGATCCCAAACAATCTTCCCGCTTGCTGCATCAAGAGCTACCAGGCGACCATCAATAGTGCCAACGTAAACTTTTCCTTTCCATACGGCCACGCCTCGGTTAACCACATCACAGCACGCATATTTGCCGCGATTTTTATCAACATTGAGGGTGTTATGCCATAGCATTTTTCCTGTTCGTGCATCCACCGCAAATACTTCACTCCAGTTGCCTGTGAAGTACATCACGCCATCAACTACTACGGGGGTAGCCTCAAGACCCGATTTTGCCCCAGTATCGAAATACCAAGCCAAACCAAGGTCGCCTACATTATTTTCAGTAATATCAGTAAGCGTGCTAAATCGCTGCTCACTATACGTGCGACCATGAAGTAGCCAGTTACCAGGCTCTTCTTCCGCGTTTCGAGCACGATCAGCATTCATGCTCATTGTGGCATTCGAAGGACTATCTATTTTTTGAGCGACGGTACTAGAGCCCGACTCTCTATTTTTTGTTATTAGGCCTGCTGCAAAAATAACAAGCCCGATGAGAATCACCCCAATCAAGACCTTTTTCATATCTTCATACTCCACTCATTGGATCGTTTATAGTTATTGGTTGGCAAGAATGGCAATCTCGTTCATTCGAGACCCTTACAGTGCGAAAAGCCCAGACGGACTTCAGGGAAACAACTTGAAGCATCCAGCTGAAAAAAGCAAAAGAACACCCAATGAACAGGCATCCCTTAATCCGTTTTAGACAACCGTAACCACTGCGATAGTTTTCCGGAACCCACCAGCTACTTAGCAGCTCGGCATTATAACCAGCGTTTTAAAAGATTCACAGACTAATGAATAAGATAAGTATCGATAAAAGTTATATGGTTCGCTTAGAAATGAGTTATTGCGCGATAAAAGCCGCCTCCATTAGCGCCAATAAACAGACACAAGAGGATTGCTCTGCAAAACACGCCTTCAAATAATGAAAGGGACCGCTATCCTGGTGTGCGCATCGTTACAAACTCTTCAGCGGTTGTGGGGTGAATTCCCATAGTGCTATCAAAAACCGACTTAGTGGCTCCCGCCTTTAGGGCAACGGCCATACCTTGTACAATTTCTCCGGCATCGTCTCCCACCATATGCAGCCCAAGCACCTTATCACTACCCCGATCTACAATCATTTTCATAAAGGTCTTTTCATCCCCGCCTGAAAGGCTGCGTTTCATCGGTGTAAAGCGAGATCTGTATACATCCACAGTCTCGAATTGCTCTTTGGCCTGCTCTTCTGTCAAACCAACCGTTCCTATATTTGGATTGCTAAAGACTGCGGTAGGAATCCCTTCATAGTCCATCACCTGGTTTTTATGGCCAAAAAGATGAGCAATCAACATGCTTGCTTCCGCAAGCGCTACGGGTGTTAATTGCATACGGTCAATCACATCACCAATGGCATAAATGGACGACGCGCTGGTTTGAAAGTTATCAAACACACGAATTGCACCATTATCAGCCAGCTCGACTTGCGTGTTCTCCAGCGACAAAAGATCAGTATAGGGCTCACGCCCCGTTGCATACAAAACCTCATCCACAACCCGCATACTGCCGTCACGGTAGGTGATTTTTTTCTGGGCATTACCCAATTTTTCTATGCGGTCGACATGAGAGTTGAAACGAATCGTGACGCCTTTTTTAACCATTTCATCAGCTACCACAGCTCTCACTTCATTATCGAAACCTCTCAGGAACAACTCACCACGGTAGTCGAGCTCAGTTTCTACGCCTAAGCCGTTAAAGATGCTTGCGAACTCAACGGCAATATAACCACCCCCAACGACAATAATTTTACTGGGCAGCTTGTCGAGATAAAAAACATCTCTTGAGGTAATAACATGTTCGTTACCAGGGATATCAGGCAGGTAAGGCTGGCTTCCCGAGGCAATCAAAATATTTTTTGCGCGATACTGGGTGCCACCCACCTCTACCGTGTGGTTGTCAACAAAGCGTGCAGCTCCTTCAACCAAAGTCACCCCAGAGCTTTCCAGAAGGCCTTTGTAGACATTGTTAAGTCGTTCAATTTCCCGATCCTTGTTGGCGCACAGGGTCTGCCAAGAAAATTGTTCAGCACTCAGAGTCCAGCCGAAACTATTGGCCAAGGCAAAATCTTCTTGCAAGTGTGAGCCGTAGTAGAATAACTTTTTTGGCACACAGCCCACGTTAACGCAAGTGCCACCCAGATACTCTTGCTCCGCCACTGCAACGGTCTTCCCCAGGTTCGCCGCAAGACGACTGGCTCTAACTCCACCGGAGCCAGCTCCTATCACAAACAAATCAAACTCTTTCATCACACTCTCCGTAAAATTTTGCCACAACCCAGCACTCTTTATGCGCGTAGATTAATCACACCTTTAGCGCTTGAGATACCCCATCTCCGCCAACCACACGAACATGCTGAGCCCCGAGGTCTCTTGGATCGATTAAACCGCACGAATGCGCCAACAGGGTGACCTCATTCAACATGTTCTGGTGGAAAAAACGGACGCGCTCAGCTTTTTCACCCACATCAAGGCCACGCTGTAAGCGGGCGTTATGGGTCGTAATACCCGTTGGGCAGGTGTTTCTATTACACTGCAAGGCCTGTATGCAGCCTAGCGCAAACATAAAACCCCTGGCCGACACGCAAAAATCAGCACCCTGGGCCAGTGCAGAGGCAACAATACTGGGAGTAATCAGCTTGCCAGAGGCAATGACTTTTATGCGTGCCCGCAGCTTATGCTTATCAAGCAACTCGACCACGTAGGGAAGGCTTTCCATTAATGGCAGTCCCACTGAGTCGATAAGCGGCATGGGTGCGGCACCCGTTCCGCCTTCTGCGCCATCAACTGTAATAAAATCTGGGGCAGACTGCTCCCCTCGTGAAAGAATTTCGTCAACCAGCTCATGAAGCCAAGCGGTGCTTCCAAGAACCAACTTAATGCCGCATGGTTTACCACTTGCCTGCCGTACAGCATCGATCATATCTAACAAATCTCCAGGACTATTGATATCAGGATGTCTGTTAGGGCTGAGGGACGCGCGGCCCTGCTCTATTCCTCTAATCTGCGCGATCTCTGCAGTGACTTTATCCGCGGGAAGGATTCCTCCTTTTCCAGGCTTAGCCCCTTGGCTGAGTTTAATTTCAAACATTTTAACTTGAGGGTAACCGGCAAGCTGTTTGAGCTTTTCCTCACTCAGCTTGCCATCATCGTCTCTGACGCCATATTTAGCAGTGCCAATTTGCACAACCAGGTCTGCGCCGCTTTCCAGGTGATAAGGGGAAACCCCTCCTTCCCCCGTATTTATCCAGCAACCGGCACTTTTCGCGCCTTTTCCAAGGGCTAACACCGCTGGGCTTGATAAGGCGCCGTAACTCATACCGGAAATATTATAAAATGACGAAGTAAGATAAGGAGTTCTGCAAAATGGCCCAATTTGCATTGGTGGCATAGCGCTCGCCTCTTCCTCTAATATTGGATAGGGAGAGTTAAGAAAAAACACCGTTCCCGGACGCTGAAGCTCCTTCGTTGACCCGAAAGGAACCGTATTACTTTCATTTTTTGCGGCGCGATACACCCAGCTTCGCTGCGCTCGATTAAAGGGCTGCTCCTCTCGATCCATTGCAAAGAAATATTGCCGAAGAAACTCACCCAGCTTCTCAAACAAGTACCTAAAGCGCCCTAATAAAGGATAATTCCTCCTGACCGTATGCTTTGTCTGAAAATAATCGATGAAAAATAGGGCGGCGGCGATAAAAAACGCTCCCCCTATTAATACAACAAAAAGAACTGCAGAAAGACTCATAAGTTGGTAAATAAGAGTTTCAGAACTAACTTCTAACATAGAAGGGCCCAACATTTTTTTTGAGAAGGGAGAGTAGAGACTCTCTAACTCTAACAGTTTATAGAGCCATCTTGCGACATCAGACAATAAGAATACGGATGAGTTGTAAGACATACTCAGATGCCCAACACAGCGGGGGGGGGGCAATAAAGTCAGCGACTTCGCCTCGGCTAGGAATCGAGAAACATAATACTGCCGAAATCCTGAACAGAACGCTGATCCAGCAATGATTTTATAGTGCTATAGAACTTATTAAGTTGCTCAACGCTTTCTGGGACCACGTAATCCGCCGCGATACTGATGGTCAGCAAATCACTCTGGCCTGCAAACTCGTGCTTAATACCTAGCTCATACACTGCAGCCCTAAGCTGCTCTGCCAAAAGCCGCAAGCCTGGGTGATCCGTATCGGGTAATACGCAAACGTAACCTTTCACTCTGTTCCTGGCGACAAGGTCTGCTGGCCGATATAAGCGCTGTTTAATAACCGCCGCAAGCCTTGTCAGAGCATTTTCTAATTCTGCATGTCCATAGTGCTCGTTGTACTCATCAAAACCATCGATTTCAATCAGCATCAAACCCAGAGGGGATTCTGACCTCCGCGCTCTTAGCCACTCTTGCTTAAAGTAGCCTTCGAAATAGGATCGATTGTAGAGCCCGGTTAAACTGTCATGTACCTCTAGCTCTTCCGCCTTTCTCGCCAAATCAACCAACTTTAGATGTGTATCAATGCGCGACAGCACGACATCTTGAACAAGGGGAAAAGGAATGAAATCGGCTGCTCCCACTTTGAAACCGCGATACTCAGCAAGCTCTTGAGATCGATCCAAAATGAAGAGTACGGGGATCGCATAGGTTCTCATGTCGTCTTTTAATTGTTGGCAAAGCGCATAGCCTTCAGCTACATCATTCAGCGTGGAAATCAAAATAAGATCAGGCCTATCTGTTGATTTTGCTTCTTCAAACCCTTGACTGCTATTAAATGCAACCGTTATGCGATAACACCCTGCCAGCAGCTGCTCAAGCTGAGTAATGCTTTCTTCAAAAGCTTCAATGACAAGAATTTTTTTTCCGGATTCCACGGGTCCTCCCTCACAGCCTCCTTTAAGCCCTGCAACTAGTGTAGTTGATACAATGGCTTAAATAGCGAGCCCCTCGGTAATTTTATGTGGGTAAAATATCCCAGAGGAACAAAACTAGCGACAAGCTCCCGATAGAGGATGTTATGGCTTACCAGCGTGCTCTTCAGCGAGGTAAAACCAGGTTTCCATTACCGAGTCTGGGTTAAGGGAGACACTATCAATACCTATATCCATCAACCACCTAGCAAGATCAGGGTGATCAGAGGGGCCTTGGCCACATATACCGATATATTTACCTGCCGAATTACAGGCATCGATCGCGCGCTTTAGTAAATACTTGACAGCTGGGTCTCGCTCATCAAATAAGTGAGAGATAATCCCCGAATCACGATCCAGGCCCAATGTCAGCTGAGTTAGGTCGTTAGAGCCGATAGAAAAGCCATCAAAATACTCAAGGAACTGCTCCGCCAAAATAGCGTTCGCAGGAATCTCACACATCATAATAACTTTAAGGCCATTCTCGCCACGCTTGAGGCCGTTTTCCTCTAGCAGCTCCACCACTTTTTTAGCTTCTTCGGGAGTGCGAACAAAGGGCACCATCACTTCCACATTAGTTAAACCATGTTCTTCTCGCACCTTCTTCACCGCGCGGCACTCCAGCTCAAAACAATCACGGAAGCCTTCAGAAATATAACGCGCCGCGCCGCGAAAACCGAGCATAGGGTTTTCTTCCTTTGGCTCATAAAGGGAGCCACCGATTAGATGTGCGTATTCATTGGATTTAAAATCAGACAAGCGCACAATCACACGCTCTGGCGCAAAGGCAGCGCCTAATGTGGCAATCCCTTCCACCAATTTTTCGACATAAAAGTCCACTGGGCTTGAATAACCTGACATTCTCCTATCGACGGAGTTTTTTAGATCTGCCGGCAAGGTATCATAATTAAGCAAGGCTTTAGGGTGTACACCAATCATACGATTTATAATAAACTCAAGGCGCGCCAAGCCAATGCCTTGGTGGGGAAGGTTTTGAAAAGTGAAGGCACGGTCGGGGTTTCCAACATTCATCATCACTTTAAAGGGAAGGTCCGGCATAGATTCAATGCGATTGGATTGCACATCAAATTCAAGCTTACCCTCATAAATTAAACCGGCGTCACCCTCTGCGCAGGAAACCGTTACTTCTTTCCCGTTTTGCAGTATATCGGTAGCGTTAGCGCAACCCACGACAGCAGGAATACCCAGTTCGCGCGCAATGATTGCCGCATGACACGTTCGCCCGCCTCGATTGGTCACGATAGCCGAGGCGCGTTTCATAATGGGCTCCCAGTCTGGGTCGGTCATATCGGCAACAAGCACTTCTCCCTGTTGAAAGGCATCCATACCACTGATGTCGTTAAGAATCCGAACGGGACCACCACCAATCTTCTGACCGACACTACGGCCCTCAGCCAGCACCGTGCCCTTCTCTTTGAGAAGGTAGCGCACCATCGTAGAAACATCAGTGCGGCTTTCCACCGTCTCGGGCCGAGCTTGTACAATATATAACTTGCCGTCTTCACCATCTTTTGCCCACTCAATATCCATGGGCTTGCCATAGTGTTTTTCAATGATCAAAGCCTGTCTGGCCAGCTCGCTTATATCGTCATCTGAAATGCTGAATTTGGCGCTGTCTTGCTTGGGAACATCCACAGTTTCGATAGACCGACCGACTTCATGACTGTCGGTGTAAACCATTTTAATCGCTTTGCTGCCACGAGTACGGCGAATAATCGCTGACTTCCCTTGCTCAAGAGAGGGCTTGTAAACGTAAAACTCGTCAGGGTTAACGGCACCTTGAACAATCGTCTCCCCTAAACCATAAGACGATGTAATAAACACCACATCACGAAAACCGGTTTCGGTATCCAGGGTAAACATGACTCCACTGGAACCGCTTTCACTATGCACCATGCTCTGAATGCCGGCCGATAAAGCCACCAAGTGGTGGTCAAAACCCTTATGCTCACGGTAGGCGATGGCGCGATCATTAAACAGAGAAGCAAAAACTTCTTTCACAGCTTCAATAACGTTGCCTGCACCACGGATATTTAAAAAGGTCTCCTGCTGCCCGGCAAAGGACGCATCGGGTAAATCTTCTGCGGTGGCACTGGAGCGAATCGCGACAGACAACGTTTCACTACCTTCGGAAAGCTCAGCAAAAGCAGAGCGAATATCTGCCTCGAGCCCTGCGGGAAAAGGCGTATCGACAATCCACTGACGGATTTCCTTCCCAACCTTTGCAAGGGCATTCACATCATCCACATTCAACTGGGACAGGGCCTGATTAATTTTCTCATCAAGACCATCATGAGCCAGAAATTCTCGGTAGGCATCCGCCGTCGTCGCAAAACCTCCCGGAACCGACACCCCTGCCGATGATAGCTGACTGATCATCTCACCCAGCGAGGCATTTTTTCCACCCACTGCTTCGATATCTGAAATCCCCAGGCTTTCAAACCAAACGACATGCTTATTCAAGGCTTTTCTCCCTACTGTTGCGTGCTGATAACACCCTTTCTAAGGCTGATTATGATACAAAAAATGACTTCAAATTACCTGCCTGATCTTTCTGTTATATGACAAGTGAAAAACCGTTAAACTCGACCTAAATTATTGCCAAACAACGGACTGTCAGCCATGAAAAGAGTCACCTTTTTTGTTTCAGATGGAACAGGTCTAACTGCAGAAGCACTAGGCCGTAGCCTGCTATCACAGTTTGGGCATATTGATTTTGAACAAATCACCATACCTTATATAAATACAAAAGAAGATGCACGCACCGTCGTGAAACGCATTAACAAGGTGGCTGAAGAAAGCGGCCTGCGCCCCATTGTGTTTAATACGATTGTAAATGAAGAAGTAAGAGAAGTTGTCACTCAGTGCAAAGGCTTCACTGTTGATATTTTTGATACCTTTATTAAGCCCTTGGAAAAAGAGTTTAATGCAGACTCTTCATACTCTGTCGGAAAATCACACGCCATTACCGACCACAGCGTCTATAACGTTCGCCTTAGCGCCATTGATTTTGCGTTGGATAACGACGACGGCGCTCGCACTAGGCACTACGACAAGGCAGACATCATATTGATTGGGGTTTCTCGTAGTGGAAAAACACCCACCAGCCTCTATCTCGCTCTTCAATTCGGTATTCGCGCAGCCAACTACCCTTTAACGGAGGATGATCTCGATGAAAACCATCTTCCGAGGGTGCTAAAGGAATACAAAAATAAACTTTTTGGCTTAACCATCGACAGTGCTCGACTAGCATCCATAAGAACTGAACGCATGTCCAACAGTCGTTATGCGTCTTTTTCTCAGTGCGAAGCGGAGGTGCGAGGAGCAGAGGCTATTTTCAACAAAGAGCGCGTGCCTTATCTAAATACAACAGATATCTCTATTGAAGAGATTTCAACGCGCATTTTGGCAACATCAGGTATAGAGCGCAGACTTCAAAGCTAAAGGAGCTCTGTCTAATTCTCGAACAGGCTAGATAGCAAGCGTCATGGTGCCAAAGCCTTTAAGGTCGTTGGACGTTTTTCCGAAAATAGAAAGCTGATGATGCACAAGGCCATCGTTAAGCACCAGGCTTTCCCCTAAAACCACCAAACCTTCTCCCTGCACTGGCGCACAAAAAGTCAGCTTTAAATCAACGGTTGCTGCTCGCATCATGGGCTCCCCAGAGGCAAAACAACTAAAGACACCAGCGCTGTCAGCGGCAAAAATTTGCGCGCCATTCGAAATCTCGCCGTTGTAGTTTTGATTTTCTTTCACATCCTCCACAAGTACCCGGCATATCCCACCCTCTGCGCCATTTACCGAGAAACCAGGACGGCGTTCCACCATATTGGTGTTCATCATATCCACCATGGGGTGGCTGCCCAAGCTGAGTCCAATTTTTTGCGCCGTTAAATAAGGCTGAATCGCCTTCACCTCAGACGCTTCGCCAGAGAGAGAAAAAAGCATACGAGACGTGGCAACAATATGCTGTTGTGGATCAAGCACCTCAGCCTGAATAAAAAGAAATTTGCGACTCTGGCGGATGATTTGCGCACTGGCGCTTAAATCACAATCTTTGGCTGCCTTGAGATAATTTGCTTGAAAATCGAGACAGCGTAACGCTTCAGAATCAGCCTCTCCCACTGCTTCTGCTGCAAGGGCGAGGCCACAATCGTGTAATAGTGAACCAATAATACCGCCATGAATCACACCACCATCTGCTTGCAGGTTCCTACTAATAAACGGTAACGAAAGTGCATTTTTGTCGGAGCTGGAATGAATGATTTCTATGCCCAGTTCGTTGGCCCAGCTGTCCTCTGCGTAGCGTTGACTCCACTTCATAAATCACCCTGCTCTGAATCAATAAGTTGGTGGCAGACTTTAGCAGCTTAGCGCCAGGCTAAACAAGGGAAGGCCTCTATTCTGGATAAAGGGTCATTTCAACATCCATACAACCTTGGGCTGGATGATCACCGCTAAGGTGAACCAATTGCGCTGTCGTCAACCCCCCGAAGGATCGAGGGTCTCCCGAGGTGAGATAACCCAGTAGATTAGCCACTAATGGCATGTGACTCACCAGCAGAACATCCTGAGAAGCAAGCTGATCGAGGTGTTGCGCTACCTGTAACACATCACCCTCAGGGGTTATCAATGAGTTAGTCTCCAGCCCGCCCGTAAAACCCAAAACATCCTTCACAATCGTTGCCGTTTGCTGGGCCCGCTTGTAAGGACTAGCAACAATAAAATCCAGCACAGGAGAGGTCCGCAACCATTGACTGGCAACATGGCTCACTTGGGCCTCACCCTCTGCTACCAGTAAACGACTCTCATCCGATCGAGCGCGATAGGGCTCAGCCATTCCGTGACGCATAATATAAAGATTCATCTAGATACCCTCGATGCCTTACAAACCACACCCCGCACCACTTCAATACAAGATGAGATTGATTACTAGCGTAGCGAAAACTCCACATCATCCGCGTGCTCGCCCATCATCAAGCCTGAGATAACGGTTTTTAAATCTCGGCCTTCAAACAAAATGGCATACATGCCCGATACTAAGGGCATATAGAGATTTAGCTCCTTGGCCTTATTTTGAATCAGGCGCACCGTATTTACACCTTCCACAGTTTGATTTAGCTTGGTGTTCGCCTCTTGTAAGGACAAACCTTCACCAAGTAGGTATCCAAGCTGATAGTTCCGGCTAAGAGACGATGAACAAGTCACCACTAGATCGCCCACGCCTGACAGGCCTAAAAAGGTAGAGGGGTTACCACCCAGTGTCGCAGCCATACGGCTCATTTCTGCCAGACTTCGGGTAATCAACATACCCTTGGTGTTTTCTCCCATACCCAGGGCATCTGCCATGCCCGCCGCAATGGCATAAATATTTTTCAGGGCCCCTCCAAGCTCCACACCAAAAACATCCTCATTCGCGTAAACACGAAAATAAGGCTGGGAGAGCAAGGTCTGAATGGTTTTCATTAGCTCTTTATTTTTGCTGGCAACAACCGTTGCTGTAAGCTTACGCTGAGCTATCTCAATGGCCAGATTAGGGCCGCTTAATACGCCCACATTCGTCGCACCCAACTCCTGTTCAATAACTTGGCTCATAAGTAGAAAGCCATCCGCCTCTATCCCCTTTGCCGTGCTAATCAATATTTGCTCAGGGGAAATAAAAGGTTTGATCTGCTGCAGAACGGGGCGAAAGGATTTGCTGGGAATGGCCAAAAAAATAATTTCAGCCTGAACACAAAGGTCTTTTAGCTCATTGGTAAATTGAATCTGAGGGTTTAAGGGATAACCAGGAAGGTATTTAACATTCTCACCACTGAGCTGACATTGCTCCACCAGGTTACTATCCCGTAGCCAAACACCAACTTTGTGGCCATTATCAGCAACGATATTGGCGATTGCCGTGCCAAAGCTTCCTCCGCCAAGCACAGCAACTGAGCGCACATCTCCTTTGTAACTCACTGTATTACCTTAGATTAAAAAAGAAGGGAACTATAACGCGGAAGAGAAAAGAAACTTTAGCCTCTTCGATTAACGAGGAACTACACTTCGCAAGACATGACTAGTGAATAACACGCGTTCGATTACCGAAATCATCCTCTAGCTCAGTTACTTGGCTAGCAGAATCAACTCCGGCGCTAATCATGGCTCGCCCAACTTCATCGATGTTATTGCCAAGATAAGCCTTCGCATCTTCAGAAAAGTGAATTGTGACCATTGGCTCACTGGACTCATCTGTGCGCCGCAAAGCGATATCACCATTTGCGAGCTGCACAACTTCAAAAAAAGAATCTGACATAACAATCACCTATGCTTGATGCCATACCGAAAACCGCTGATGCCAGTGACAATACAGGGTCGTCACTGCGCACACCGCACCAATATAATTGGCGCTACCTTATCATGATCGTTTAGCCGAATGTAATGCTCTTTTAAGAAATAGAGCCTGTTGCTGGGCAGCACCAAGCCTCACCGCCTTTTTATTTTATCCCGATGAAACAAGAAATATTCTTTAAAACCATAAAGGTAGGAAGGTGCAGATAAGGGAGGCAAGACACCCTTAGAAATCGATCAAAAGTCATCCATCTGAAGTAGAGACTCAAAATATACCCTAGAAGTTTCTAGGCTTAATACTCCTGCATGGTTTGCCGACAGTGATGAATCAAGGCCTTAAGCTCTTTAAGTATATGCACCAGTTGCTGGTACTGTTGCTGAAGAGGCTCCGTCGCACCTAGCTGCTCTATGGAAATGCGGTTCTCAACATTCTGACCAGCCTCGCTTTCGACAGAGACATCCTGAACCGGGACGCCAATAAGAGCTTTATCGAACAAGGCCAACAATAAGCCTAAACAAGACTGCCCATTCTTTTCGAGTTTAAGCGCATAGTTTAGTTCTGGCGCAACAAGGTCTTGCTGCTGGCAAGCCTCTATATAACTCTCCGTCATCCCCGTCCCTAAATAAGAGCTTGAGACAGGAGGCTGCACTTTATAATTTGCAAGAATCTCCTGAAGCAGCGAATGCCACGCGGCCATCAGCTGGTATACACAGGCATCAGAAAGCCCTCTGACCAAGAGCCGATCCCTGGGAGTCTGAGGGTTTTCCAAAGCGACACTTAGAGAGTCGAGTTGTGATTGGACAAACAGAAGCTTTTGATTAGTTTCCGATTGCAAGGCGCGCGCCCCTCGTTAATTTAAAGAAATATATAATCAAGCGCTTCCGGTCTTTTTCGGACTCGCCTTCTTAGCAGCCGTTTTTGTGGCTTTTTTGGCTGCTTTGGGTTTTGCCAACTCCACCAACCACTTCCCCCCTTGGTAATATGCCTTCCAGCCGGTTGCCTTCTTTTCAATTTCCGTCATGACATATTGTTCTTTCGTCTTTCGACTGTAGCGAACCACTGCTTTATTGCCATCAGGATCTTGAATAGGCGCATCCGCGAGAAAGCGATACTTAGGATCAAGTTTATCCTTCACAAACACCAATTCTTCAACCAGAGGCGCTCGAGTTTCACGGAACTTGGGGAATTGGCTTGCGGCAAGGAAGATACCCGCCGCCCCATCACGCAATACAAAATGATCTGGGTTTTTCTCACATTCCAGATGAGGCATATCAATCGGGTCCACCTTTGGAGGAGCAGCCTCTCCACTGCGCAATAATTTACGCGTGTTTTTACATTCTTCATTGGTGCAGCCGAAGTATTTACCAAAGCGGCCACTTTTAAGCTGCATATCGGCACTACAGCGATCACACTCAATCACTGGGCCATCGTAACCTTTTATTTTGAATTTCCCGGTTTCAATCTCGTACCCTGCGCAATCGGGGTTATTGCCGCAGACATGGAGCTTTCTCTCTTCATCCACCAAATAGCTGTCCATAGCTGTCTCGCAGATTGGGCAACGGCGCTTGGCGCGCAGCTGAAGCACTTCCATTTCTTCTTCGTCAACATCCGCTTCAACCGCCTCTTCCCCTGGAACCAGGTTAATCGTGGCTTTGCAACGTTCTTTCGGTGGCAGGGCATAACCAGAGCAGCCAAGAAAGACACCGGTGCTGGCCGTACGGATCTGCATGGTACGACCACACTTAGGACAGAGAATATCGGTGTCGGTGGCCTGATTGGCTCGCATCCCATCTTCTTTGCGCGAAGCCTTCTCTAGCTTCTCGGAAAACTCTTTATAAAAATCATCCAGAACTGACTTCCAATTTAGCTCTGCATCCCCGACCTTATCGAGGGTTTTTTCCATATTGGCAGTAAAGCCATAATCCAACAGGTTATCGAAATTTTCACACAGGCGTTCGGTGACAACATCGCCCATTTTTTCTGCATAAAAACGCTTACTCTCCAGCCGAACATAACCACGATCTTGGATTGTGGAAATAATCGATGCGTAGGTGGAAGGCCGACCAATACCTTTCTTTTCCAGCTCTTTCACTAGGCTGGCTTCGGTATAACGGGCGGTGGGCTTGGTAAAGTGCTGCTTGGGATTTAGCGCCTTAAGATTGAGCGTTTCCCCTTCTTTTACATCCGGTAAAACCGCATCTTCTTTACCCTTTTTCTGAATCTGGGTCTGCACCCGTGTGTAACCATCAAACTGCAACACCCGACCTTTAGCTTTGAGCTCCGCGCTTGCAGCCATCACCGTAACACTGGTGCTCAGGTATTTAGCTGGCATCATTTGACATGCCACAAATTGACGCCAGATTAACTCATAAAGACGCTCAGCATCGCGCTCCATTTTCTTCAGCTGCGTTGCTGGAACATTCACATCGGAAGGACGAATGGCCTCGTGAGCCTCTTGCGCATTCGCTTTGCTGCCGTATAGGTTAGGGTTTTCAGGTAGGTACTTGGCGCCAAAGCTTTCGTTAATATAATCACGACAAGACTGTACGGCATCCGCGCTTAGATTGGTGGAATCGGTTCTCATGTAGGTGATGTAACCGGCCTCGTACAGGCGCTGTGCCATCATCATGGTTTTCTTAACGCCGAATCCCAAACGCGTACTGGCAGCCTGCTGCAGTGTCGAGGTAATAAACGGGGCAGACGGGCGACTTTGGGTTGGCTTATCTTCCCGCTTAGCGACTTTAAACTCTGTGCTTTCAAGGCTCTTCAGAGTTTCGTCGGTGGCTTCTTTATTGTTTGGACGAAAGGTTTCGCCCTTGTCTTTGACAACCTTTAAGTTGATCTCATCATTTTTTGAGCTTGCGGTATCCGCATAAATTTCCCAGAACTCCTCCGGAATAAACGCCCTTATTTCCTTTTCTCTGTCTACCACGAGGCGGGTAGCCACCGACTGAACACGACCGGCAGATAAACCACGCGCTACTTTTTCCCACAAAAGCGGGGAGAGCATATAACCCACAACACGATCCATAAAACGGCGCGCTTGCTGGGCATTTACTCTATCTATATCTAGATCTACAGGGGTAGTGAAAGCCTGATTAATCGCCTTTTCGGTAATTTCGTTAAACACCACGCGGCGAAAGCGCGACTCATCCCCACCAATAACCTCACGCA
>DFBZ01000030.1 GCA_002366835.1 Gammaproteobacteria bacterium UBA3067 | reverse complement strand
AGCGGTGGCGGGGCAGTTTGAAGCTTTATTTTTACATCTGATGTTAAAAAGTATGCGTGATGCCAATGCTGTTTTTGCCGAAGGAAATTATCTGAGTAGCAGTAGCGTTGATACTTACCAACAAATGCTTGATCAACAATTAAGTGTGAGCCTTTCCGAAGGGTCTGGTTTGGGTTTGAAAGATATTCTGGTCCAACAACTTGGAAATATAGCTGCTTCGCCCGAAGCCGTTGCAGCTAGTAATAAACCACATGAGGAACAAAAGGACAGCAGTTTAACTAGACGTGTTCCTAATCAAATAACAAGCTCTATAGCATCCCCTTTAGAAAAAAACATAAATGCCGATAATGATAATAACGCTTTGTTTTCGAGCCAAAATACAGACCCACTTATATCTGTAAAAAATAATACAAGCGACAAAGTGCAGGGTTTTAAAACGACAGAGCAACTCCACCAAGCAGAAAACATCGGCCAAGATAATGCTCTAACTGTGAGCGATATTAACAAAAATCAGCGCAGCTTTATCGATAAGCTCTTACCCATTGCAGAAAAGGCAGGTGGGGAGTTGGGGCTAGATCCAAAAATGCTGGTGGCGCAGGCAGCACTGGAAACCGGCTGGGGAAAATATTTGGTAAATCATCCGAATGGAAGCAGTAGCTTTAATCTTTTTAATATTAAAGCCGGGTCAACGTGGCAGGGTGACACCGTAAGTAAAGAAGTTGTGGAATACCGTGGTGGTATCAGTATGCAACAAAAATCACAATTTCGAGCTTACGATTCGTTTCAAGATAGCTTTAATGATTACGTCAATTTTATTAAACAAAACGCCCGTTATAGTGAAGCACTAGAGCAAAGTCACAGCCCCGAAAAATATATGCAAGCCTTGCATCAGGCCGGTTATGCAACCGACCCCGCGTACAGCCAAAAAGTCACTCATGTCTATCAGCGTATGGATGCGCTGCAGGGAACATAACGTATGTCGAGTATCATCAATAATGGTTTGTCAGGTTTGCGTTCACACCAAACCGCTTTGGCCACTACCGCCCACAATATCTCTAATGCTAATAGTGAGGGGTATAGCCGACAGATTACCGAGTTTGCGGCTAACCCTGCGGTTAACCTGGGTGATATGTCTGTTGGCAGCGGGGTGACTATTTCCGGTATTACTCGGGTTATGGATGGTTTTGTTATTGAGCAGGTGAGGGAAAACACCATCACCTACAGCCAAGTTGAGATGTACCACAGCAATGCCTCCGCAATTGACTCCCTGATAGCAGATCAATCGACGGGTGTTATTCCCACCGTAGAACAGTTTTTTTCCTCCCTTCAAGATGCCTCCTCCGACCCGGCCTCTCTTCCCTTACGCCAGGTGGTGTTAAGTGAGTCAGAGGTTATGGTCGGGCGTTTTAATGTTTTATATGACCAGCTTGATGACATTAATACGCTGACGAATCAGCAGATGACCACACTCACGACCGATATCAATGTATTGGCGGTGAGTATTTCCGATATTAACCGCGCTATTGCTGAAAATAGCGGCGGCACAGCGGGTAGCCAGCCCAATGATTTATTGGATAAACGTGACGAAGCCATCAAGGAGCTTTCAAGCCTAGTAGGGGTGGATGTTATCAACCAGGGGGATGGCAGCGTTAGCCTCACCATTGGTACTGGGCAGCCTTTGGTGGTGGGCACCACCGTGCGGCAGCTTGGCGTTCAAACCGGAGATATGGATGCTTCGAAGTTAGAAGTTGTCTTCCTTGATCAAGGTGGTGAAAGTGGCGCGGTAATTAGCAAGCAGCTAAGCGGCGGGCAACTGGGTGGTTTGTTAGAGTTTCGGGATGATATTTTACAGCCATCATTTCGTGAGCTGGGGCGCGTTGCGCTAGCGATGGCCGAGACAGTTAATGATGAGCATCGCCAAGGTATGGATTTTGAAGGCGATATTAATAATGATTTTTTTACAGACATCAATGACCGTGTCGCAGCCACGCAGCGAGTTTCACCAAGTAGCCAGAACCGCCCCCCCGCCGATCAAGTGCTTAGCGTTACCATCGAAGACATCGGCCAGCTCACCACCGACGACTACAAATTAACATTCGGCCCTCAAGATAATATTTACAATATAACGCGAGAAGGCTCCAGAGAAGTGCTTGCCACGGGGTCAGTGGGCAACACGTTTCCTATCAGCATTGAGCTAGAAGGCATTGCTATTCGTCTTGAAGGGGGCACGTTTCAAGCGGGTGATCAATTCCTGATTCAACCAACCCGTTATGGCGGCGCAGAACTAGAACTGCAGGTTCACGCCTCGCAAGACCTCGCCTTTGCGCTGCCCGTGCTGGCACAATCTACAAGCAGTAATAGCGGTACCGGCGCTATTACACCGGGCGAAGTGCTCGATATTAACGCGCCCGCATTTTCAGTGCCGGGTGAATTGAACCCGCCGCTTGTTATTAAGTTTACCAGTGATACGTCCTACGACGTGCTGGATAATAGTGATCCATCGAACCCCGTGCCGCTTAATCCACCAATGCGTGATCAAGTCTTTACGCCCGGTTTTGAAAATAAAATCTTTACCGAAGCAGCGGGAGAAACATCGGTAAGCAGTAATGGTGTAGACATCGGTGTTGCTGTGGCAGGCACTGTCAACGGCTATTCTGCAGAAACCTTTAATTTCACCTACCGTGATCCAGAAACCCTGGTTGTCACCAACCTTCCAGCCTATACCACATCTGCCAATGACTCAGCCGCAGACATTGCCGCGAAACTCAACACCAATTTTAATGGTGTAGATGCCAGCGCATATACACAGGCAACGGTTGCCGGTGGTCTTAGTTTTACCGCCACAAGTGTCGATATTAATGGGGAGACGGTAAATACCCCGACTATAACGGCGCTAGTAACCGGCATTAATAATAACGCAGCTCTGCAAGCTCAGGGGATTAGTGCAGAGATGGTAGGTTCCGATGTGCTTATTCGCGATCCCTCTGGCAAAGATCTTCAATTCGCCCTTGCTGGTGGAGGTGCCACCATACAAGGCATTGGTTTTGTAGACACAAACACCGCAGCCGTCGGCGGTGAAGTCGAAATCACGATGAACGAGGGCTATACCCTTGATGCCGCAGGTAGTGGCGTATTTAGTACCAACCCTCCCGCTCAATCGACCTACACCGGCTACCAAGTTGTGATTAATGGTAAGCCAGAAAGCGGCGACACATTCTCCATCGATTTTAATAAAGACGGCTTATCCGATAACCGTAACCTGTTAAAGATAGTCGGCCTGCAGTCGATAGGAATAATAGAAGAAGGAAAATTAAATTACGCCGATGCTTATGGAGAACTAGTTGAAGGCGTAGGCGCACAAACCAAAGAAGCGGGCATTGCCGTAGAAACACAAAAAAGTCTGCTCTTTCAGGCAGAGCAACGGCGAGAATCCATCTCAGGCGTCAACCTCGACGAAGAAGCGTCCAACCTAGTGAAATTTGAAGTGGCCTACAACGCCGCCGCACAAGTCATCGCCATTGCCAGAAGCCTGTTTGACACGCTGATATCCACCTTCCGTTAATAAAAGAAAGCCGTATTTTAGCGGTATGGATAGAGCCCTGTAGGTTGGGTACGACTGCATGGATGCAGGAGGTACGGTTCCATGGATGGAACCGGTAGAGCCGAGTCGGGAACAGAGGCCGAGAGCAACGCATGGAGCGTTTTTGTAGGTTGGGTAGAACGAAGTGAAACCCAACACCTTGCAGGGTAGCAAGGACGGTTCTGGCTGGTAGGTTTGTTGGGTTTCGCTACGCTCAACCCAACCTACGGCACCTGTAGGTTGAGCAACGCATGGAGCAGTTGCCGAGAACGAAGTGAAACCCAACACCCCTCAGGGTAGCAAGAACGGTGCTAGCGGGTAGGTTTGTTGGATTTCATTGCATTCAACCCAACACCTCGCAGAATGGCAAGCCCAGCACTAATTAGCACGCTTAGGCGCAAGCAAAACATTTACAAAAGAGAAAACCAAATTATGCGTATCTCAACACAGCAAATTTATACCACCGGCCTAAGCGGCGTGCTTGATGTGCACGCCCAAGTGGGAGAAACACAAGAAAAAATCACCACCGGCAAGCGCGTATTGCGCCCCTCCGACGACCCCGTGGCAGCGGTACGCATTCAGCAAGTGAGCATAAAAGTTAGCTCCTCAGAACAATATAACGAGAATATCGGCATAGCCAGCACAAAGCTTGCCGAAGAAGAAAACCTGCTTGATGTCACCGAAAATATATTACAGAGAATGCGCGAACAGGTTATTCAAGCAGAAAGCGGTGCGCTCAATTTAAATGATCGCCTCGCTATCGCGTCAGAAATCGAAGAGCGCCTGGGAGAGCTTTACAGCGTGACAAACAGCCGCGATGCAGCCGGGAAATACGTTTTCGGTGGATACAACGGCGAAGCCCCTCCTTTTGTCGAAAGGGAAGGAGGTGGATATATCTACCAAGGGGATGCAGGGCAAAACCAAGTGCAATTTTCCTCCGATAGTTTTGTGGAACTGAATGATTCAGGCAAAGCCATTTACAGCGAAATAAAAATGGCACAAGGCGCTTTCACAACACAAGCCTCACCATTAAATACCTCCCAGCCGCCAGCCATTATTACCGCCGGACAAGTGACTGATCAAACCGCATTTGCAGGCGAACCCGGCGAGCAATATCAGCTTACTTTTAATGCCACCAACAGTATCACTCCCAACGGCCCGAACTACACCGTTACACGGGTTTCAGATGGAGAGGTAATCGGTGCCCCCAATCAGCCCTATACAGCGGGTGAAAATATTGAAATAAACAGAGAACGTTTTGAGCTTCCATCAACGCCATCGCCCACTGACACCTTTTTTTCTTTTGACGGCCAACAAGGGGAAGACTACCAAATTGAATTTGATAGCCCCAATACCTACACCGTCTACCGAAAATCAGACGGCACGGTTGTCGGCCAACCCAGCCAGCCCTATACCGATAATTCGGACATAGAAATTAACGGCATGCGTTTTCAAATCAGCGGTAGCCCCGAAACCGGCGACAGTTTTGATGTGAACTACTCCGACAGCATGGACATGCTCAGCATGGTGGAGCAAATTGTCCAAGCATTAAAAGACCCCAGCGACATTCCCACCGGCGACTTTAGCGGCTTTATTGCCTACACACTCGACAACCTGCAATCAGCAGAAACAAGCGTGCTCGAAACCCGCGTAAAAATCGGCGCACGTTTGAATGTCGGGGAATCTTCCGAAGCACTTAACGAAAACCTGATATATGAAGGCACCAAAACAATCTCAGAACTGCGCGACCTAGACTATGCCGAAGCCCTCAGCGACCTCGCATTTCAAACCTTCGTATTAGAAGCCGCACAAAACAGCTTTGTGAAAATCAGCAATTTATCCCTGTTTAATTTTATTAGATAAAGCCCGCCATTAACCTCATCCCGTAGGTTGGGTAGAGCGTAGCGAAACCCAACAGTCAGCACCGCCCTTGCTACTCAGAAAGGTGTTGGGTTGCACTGCGTTTAATCCAACCTAAAAAATATAAAAAACCCATACGCACCCGTAGGTTGGGTAGAATGCAATGAAACCCAACAAACCTCCCATCCAGCACCACCCTTGCTACCTGCTAAGATGTTGGGTTGCACTACGTTTAACCCAACCTACGGAGCTACGGCGTGTAAGAACCTAAACGGTTGCATTAACGGGCGCTTCATTTAACGCAACTCACCAAAATCACCGTCATCATTAATATCACCCGCCCAATCCGGCGGAACAACACCTTCGCGAATTGCACGATGAATGCTCGAATGAGGCCACTCTACGGGAGATGAAACATAACCATGCTTTACGGGGTTAAAATGAATGTAATCAACATGGCGTTGAAAATCCTCCTCATCTCGAATTAAATGCTCCCAATATCGACGCTGCCAAATACCCCGTTCAGATTTATGCAAACGGCTTGTGGAAATTAATTCGGTGTTGGGTATGGCGCGAGAAAAAGCCCCCTTGATTAACCGCCAGCGCTTAGCAAAATCAGCATCCGTTTCGGGTAAAGTCCAAATAGTATGAAGGTGCTCAGGAAGAATAACGATCGCATCCATAATAAAAGGATGCTTGTGTTGGATTTTTTTAAAGGCGTCTCGCAAGGGGTCTATATGCTGAATAAGAAGTTTCGATTCCCTGTCTGCGAGGTTCACAGTGAAGAAATAGCTGGCACCAGCAATATTCGCCCGGCGGTATCGCATTCGTTTTTCCAGATTGATTAATGGTAAGAAAGAGCGATGCTAACAGAGTACAGCAACCGATGCCTATAACCCTCGGTTTACCGCAACCTACAAAATATAAAAAAACCACACGTATCCGTAGGTTGGGTTCGACTGCATGGATGTAGGAGGTAGAGCAATGCATGGAGCAGTTGCCGAGAGTGCAATGAAACCCAACAAACCTCCCAGCCCACACCGCCTTTGCTATTCGGAAAGGTGTTGGGTTGCACTGCGTTTAACCCAACCTACGGGTAACAGCGTGTAGGAAAATAAACGCTGGCCTTAGCAAAAAATATAAACCTAGGCGATAGGCCCTAATTTCACAGATGCAGGACGCAATGTTTTTCTAAATATGTAGGTTGGGTTAAACGCAGTGCAACCCAACAAGCCCGCCAGCCCACACCACCTTTGCTACTCGGAAAGGTGTTAGGTTGCACTGCGTTTAACCCAAGCTACGAAGCTGGGTTTGAGAGATGGTATCTACGGAGCTTTTTCTACGCTACCTCACCAAGCCTGCGCTTGAGACGTTAACCTCTAAAGTGATCATCCAGTTTATCTAGCAGTTCTAATCCTTTTTTAACATTAACATTAACATTAACATTAACATTACCAGTGGCAGCTAATGCCCTAAATCTAGTCTCAGTATCAAACTCAGCAAGTGCCTGGGTGGAAAATTCTTCTATTAATTTATTAACGCTAATTTTTCTATATTGTGCCATTGATTTAAGCCTTTCATGCTTATCATCTGGTAAGCGTACAGTTAATGTAGACATACTTTATTCACCTCTCAAAAAGGTTTCGGGTGTTTGTATTTTCAAATTCTCAAATGTTAATTCGGCTTCCCTTAAGCCCTTTATGTTATTTGTAATAATTAAATTACTATTTTCAACTACAGCAAGCGCAATCAAAAAGTTGTCTCCTTCATCCTTCAAGTTTGGTCTCCATAAAAAATATATTGGCACCCGGTGGCATACACTATAGAAGGCATTTAATAGCTCTCGTGCCTCTGTCGTGCTCAATGGGCATAAATCAATGATATTTTGGCACCCACTTGCGGCCTCACATTTCTGAAATAAAACATTACCAATCAATGGTTTATCTTTCCCGAATCGGTATTGCCTCAATATCTCCCTGCTAGGGCCTCTAACCCTCAGCCCCTACAACACCCTTCATGCGGAAAGGTGCACAATATGACTAATTATTTTTTGGCTCCAAAGGTACGATTCATCTATAATGAACGAATCGAACGATATTAACCAGGGGCGCAACAATGGACGCATTATCAGCGAATGAAGCAAAAACACAGTTTGGCGACATGCTATTAAAAGCCCAACGAGCGCCCGTGCAAATTAACAAAAATGGTAAGCCTGTTGCAGTTGTTATTTCTATGGAAGAATACGAAAGCAACGAGGCGCTTAAATTGCAGCTATTGCAAGCAAAGGCCGCCAAAGCAAAGAGTGATATTGAGAACGGTCACACCGTCGATGGGGATTCATTTTTTGACGCATTAGAGTTAGGTCAGCACGACTAATATGCCAAGCTATCGTTTAACCCCCGACGCTCAGTCTGAGCTTATTGAAATTCGACGCTATACACTCACCCAATGGGGTGAATCACAATCTAAAAAGTACCTATCAGAAATACGTCAAACCATCAGTTTACTGTCTGAAACACCAGCGCTTGGCAAGCAAAGATTTGACATAGCCACCGGTGTTTTTAGTTTCCCCCACGCGAGCCATGTTATCTATTACGTATTGGAGAAGCATCAACTCGTTGTATTTGGTGTGCTTCATAAACGAATGGTGCCCTTGAATCACTTAGAGAATAGAGAAACGATTTAAGGGCATCTCTAAAAATTGCCTTTTTACCCGATAGCGGCGTCAGCTCCGTACTCAACTCCTCATGTGGCCCTTCTACACTCGGCTTTGGCTTCCTGCGCCGCTCTCGGCCTCTGTTCCCGACTCGGTAGCTGGAAATTGAAAACCCGCCAGCCAGCACCGCCCCTGCTATCCTGAAAGGTGTTGGGTTGCACTCCGTTTAACCCAAGCTACGGGTAACAGCGTGTAGGGAAATAAACGCTGGCCTTAGCAAAAAATATAAACCCTGGCGATAGGCCGTAATTTCACAGATGCAGGACGCGATGTTTTTTTAAATACAAGGTTGGGTTAAACGCAGTGCAACCCAACAAACCCACCAGCCCACACCACCTTTGCTACTCGGAAAGGTGTTGGGTTGCACTGCGTTTAACCCAACCTACAAGTAACACCACATAGAAAAATAAGCGATTACCCAGCAAAAAAGACATAAAAAACCCATTAACTAAAACCAAAATCTCGTTTTCATTATTTTTGTTATTGATAAGCAAAAATATAAAGCGATTGGATCTAAAAGGGTTATAAAAAAAGCTAAACCTCTCCGACCTTGGGCCGATAGAAATATTGAATCAAATAACATTGGATGAAAACCCATTCAATTAACTAAGGCCCGCATACATTTATACGCTTCGCGGGATTAAAGGAGAAACACCATGCCACAGGTCATTAACAGTAACCTTCCTTCGTTGAATGCTCAGCGTAACCTTAACAAATCCCAAGACGGTCTTAACAACTCCTTGCAGCGTTTATCTTCTGGTTTGCGTATTAACAGCGCAAAGGATGATGCAGCGGGCCTGGCCATCGCCAACCGTTTTACTTCGCAGATTCGTGGTTTGGATCAAGCGGTTCGAAATGCTAACGATGCCATCTCTCTTTCACAAACCGCTGAAGGTGCGATGGACGAAAGCGGCAATATCCTGCAACGTATTCGTGAGTTGTCTGTACAGTCTGCCAACTCCACTAACTCAGCCCAAGATAGATTAAGCCTTCAGTCTGAAGTAAACCAGCTGGTTTCTGAAATGGATCGTATTGCAGAAACCACGACTTTTAACGGCTTGAAATTATTGGATGGTTCTTTTTCAGCTCAAAGCTTTCAGGTGGGTGCCAATTCAAATCAAACTGTTGATGTAACTGTTGCAGCAGCAACTACGGATCAGTTGGGGATTAATAAGGTAAGTAGTAACAACGCCACCAATGGTATCGAGATGGCAGCAACGGGCTACCAGGTTGATATGAGTGCCGATAACATAGGGTCAACTTCTGTGGTTGATGAGGACATCACCAGTGCTTTGGGGGAAGAAATAGGAGACCAAACTATCACTTTAAATGAGCCTGGTGACGGGACGAAGACTTTTGATATTTCCGCTGCCGCTGGAAATAGGGATGCCTCTCAAATAGCAGAAGGTCTTGATTTGTTGGAAGGTGTATCAGCAAGTGCGACAAATAGCGTGGAGTTTGGCGATACAGTAACTAACGCTACAGACGGTGATACCGTTACTTTCTCGTTGACAACTAAAGATGGCGGCACCAGTAGTGATGTTTCAGTCACATACTATGCGGCAACATTCAAAGACGATCTAGACGTGGCGATTGCAGACGCTGCAGATAAAATAAATAGCACTAATAAAGATAGTGATTTGTCTTATGAGGCTTCGACCAATACGCTTTCAAGCGCATCAGGTGTAAACATGGGCGTTCAGGGCTTTCTTGTCACTGATAACGCGTCTGGGAATATCGCTATAGGAGACAATTGGGGCAGTGGCGATGACGTGAATATTACGCTTAATGGGGGCGTAGTCACGGATGTTACTATCGAATCCACTGGGGATAAGGCCACAGATGCTGACTTGCTATGGGACGAATTGTCAGCCAATGCGGGTGTAGATAATACGGGAACAGAGCTTACAGTTGGGGATATGGTGCTTACGCGTAATGGCGATAGCTTTGATTTTCGAATGAAGAACGGCACTGATTTGGTTGCAACGGTTGTTAGCGATAGTGGTGGTGCAGATGCAACACTCAAAACGACAGAAAATACGGGTACGGGTGGGGTGGGTGATGCCACTATTGTGGGGGGGGCTGTTACTTTTGCAGCGTCTACTCAAGCTGGTTCGGAGTTTACGTTTGGTGGGAAAGACCTCAAAGAAACAGCTCTTCTTGATTCAGCAGTAGCAATAGGAGACCTGAATATTCAGTTAGAGGCGGGTTATAGTATTGAGTCTGACTTAGCCCAGGGGGCTAAGTCTATATTTAATGTCGGTGCAGGCGACAATGCTGCATCTACTACAGCTACCGCAATGTCAGATGCGAAAACAGGGAACTTTACCGCTGCGCAAACTATTTCAATTACGGGAGAAGGAACAGGAAGTGTCGCTATCGAAAAAGACGCTACAGCGAAAGAAGTTGCAACATTAGTAAATCAAATTTCTGATACCACTGGGGTGACTGCAACTGCATCAACTTCTGCAACGTTGTCAAACTTAACGCAGGATGGTGTCGCTTCATTTACGTTAAACGGTACTGACATCTCTGCAAATGTTACGACAACAGATTTAAGCAGTATGGTTACGTCAATCAATGATCAAACCTCTAAAACAGGTGTTGTCGCATCGATTGATATCAACAAAACCACCATCACGCTGAGCGATTCGACTGGCAATGATATAGACATTGAAAACTTTAGCAGTTCAGCCTCAAATACTGCGAAGTTGAGTGTGAGGGGTGGCGAGGGCGCAGCGGTTGTTCTCAGTGACGGGGCTGGCACTAATACAGACTCTACAGTAGTGGGTGGTAATGTAGAATTTAAATCGGTGGGCACCTCATTTAGCGTTAGCTCAAGCGTAACAAACTCAGGAGGGAGTTTGTTTGATGTTGCAGCAAACCAATTAAATACCAGTAGCAAACAAACTGTCGATAGCATCGATATTACTACGGCTGAGGGTGCTCAACGAGCCATCGATATCGTCGATGGCGCCTTGTCTGGTATCGATTCCAACCGCGCCGACTTGGGTGCGATACAAAACCGCATGAGCTCAACGGTCTCTAACTTATCCACTACTTCTGAAAACTTGAGCGCTGCGCGTTCACGAATTCAGGATGCGGATTTCGCCAAGGAAACCACAGAGCTAACACGTAACCAGATCATGATGCAGGCCGGTATGTCCATCCTCGCGCAAGCGAAAGGGCTTCCCCAGCAGGTTCTGAGTTTACTTCAGTAAATAGTTCAGTAAGTGTGATGTAAAAGAACGTGTATAAGGGGTGGGCCGAAAGGTTCGCCCTTTGTCGCATGAGGAGGAGGACAATATGTCTGTGATCAATACCAACCTTGAACCACGGCAGCCGATTAAAAACCCGCAACAAGAAACGCCTAAAGCGGTTTCTGTTGAGGAAGATAAAGCAGCCGTTGAAACGGCCCAGCAAAATAAACCGGCAGAGAAAGTGGAAACCACGGAATCTCTCAAGGCGCAAAATTTGGCCTCTGATGGGGAGCAGCCAAAATTGATTGATGAGGCTGTGTCGAAGTTAAAAGAATACGCTAAAAATATGCAGCGTGAGCTTAACTTTGAAGTACATCAGGAAAGCGGTGAAACGGTTATTAAAGTGTTTAATGCGAATTCCGGTGACTTGGTTCGGCAAATGCCTAGCATAGAAGCATTGAAGCTTGCCGAAATGGCAGATGGGAAAAGCACCGGTGGTTTGTTGGATTTTTTAGCTTAGTTTTATTCTAATTGCCTGATTGAAGTAAGTGAGTGGTTTTTTATTCGTTTTATTTATATGAATAAAACGCGGGTTTCTTCGCCCAAAATATTCTGCTTTTATTCCTGTCATTTTTTAATTTCCCGCTACAATATACCGAATAAATCGACGTCAATATTTTTCCTGTTTGGTTTTTTTATAATCAAGCTAGGAGGTTTGTGGGTTGGGTTAAACGGAGTGCAACCCAACACTTTGCAGGGTGGGAAGGGCTGTGCTGGCTGGTAGGTCTGTTGGGTTTCGCTAGGCTCAACCCAACCTACGGGGTGCAAGGGTTCGTTTGGAATTGTTTGGTTTTGATTTTGTAGGTTGGGTTAAACGCAGTGCAACCCAACACGTTTCAGAGTGGCAAGGGCGGTGCTAGCTGGTAGGTTTGTTGGGTTTCGCTACGCTCTACCCAACCTACGGGTGGTGCAAGGGTTTGTTTGAAATTGCTTGGTTTTGATTTTGTAGGTTGGGTTAAACGCAGTGCAACCCAACACTTTGCAGAGTGGCAAGGGCGGTGCTAATTGGTAGGTTTGTTGGGTTTCATTGCATTCTCGGAAACTGCTCCATGCGTTGCTCTACCTCCTGCATCCATGCAGTCGTACCCAACCTACGGGTAGTGTAAAAATTGATTTTGTTTTTTAGGCACCCTCTGCGTTCATGCAATTGTTCCCACGTTACAAAACACCTTTCTTTTTTTAATTTTCCACTACAATTAGCGAATAAAATCACTCAAGCCATGTCGCTTACGGCCGATATAAATTCAAGAGGTGAGTTATGGCAACAATTAGTACATTAGGTGTTGGTTCGGGTATCGATATTCGAAGCCTTGTGGATGGTTTGGTTTCTGCCGAGCGTGATCCAAAAGTAGCGCGTTTCGATGCCGTTGAAGCTGACACCCAGGCAGGTATCTCAGCCTTTGGTACATTGCAATCTGCCGTAGGTGAATTGGATGATGCCTTGGATGATATTTCAGACTTGTCTGATTTTAAACGCCGCACAGCGACTTCGGGAGACGAAGAGTTTTTTACTGCCTCTGCTTCGGGCTTGGCTGTCTCTGGTAATTACAGCATCGAAGTGGTTTCTCTCGCTAATAATGACAAATTATCGACCGGTGTGCTTAGCACCGCAGGTGAATTAGGAACAGGGCAGCTGCAAATTAATGTGGGCAGCGACTCTTTTACCATAGACATTGACGATACCAACAACACACTGGCCGGTATCCAAGCCGCAATTAATTCTGACCCAAATAATAAAGGCCTTACGGCAAGCCTTGTTACAGACGATGCTGGTGCCAAGTTGGTATTTACTGCCAATGATACGGGTACTGATAATGCCATAACGATTACCGCTACGGATGATGACGCTGGGGATGGCTTTGATCTTGCTCAGCTTGATAGTGCCAATCTAACGCCATTGGTCACTTTGACTGATGCGGTTATTAAGCTTGATGGGCTAACCATCACTCAGTCGAGTAATACAGTAGAAGACGCTTTGGAAGGCGTTACCATTAATTTGTTAAAAGCGAATGAGTTGGGTGCAGATGAAACCAATTCTTTGACTGTTGCCCTGGATAAGGAGTCAATTAAAAATTCGGTCAATAGTTTTGTAGAGGCTTATAACAGTTTTATTGGTATCTCGAATGAACTGTCAAAATTTAATGGCGCGGGTGCGGCAAATGGGCCTTTGTTTGGTGATTCAACGTTACGAACCCTTGAAACGCAATTGCGCAGGGCGCTTACTGATGCGGTGCCGGATAATAGTATTGGAAACTTGACCGAGTTAGGAATTTCTACCGATGAAAATGGCCTGCTGCAGCTGGATGACGCAAAGCTGAACGATGCAATTGAAAATGATTTTGAGGCCATTGGTGGATTATTGTCGGGTGAAGACGGTATCGCAAACCAGCTGCGCGAGGTAACCCGAAACTATAAAGGTTTCAGCGGCATTATTCAGGATAGAACCAATACATTAACAGATCAGCTAGACGGTATTGGGGATGATCGCCGCGAATTAAAGACGAAAATGGAAGCCTTTGAAATTCGTTTGATAGATCGATTTATTATTATGGATCAGTTGGTAAATAGTATGAAAAATACCGGTGATTTTGTTTTGCAGCAGCTTGGCGCGTTAAATGGTGATGAGAAGTAGGTGGTTTTGTAGGTTTTTAATTTTGTAGGTTGGGTTAAACGGAGTGCAACCCAACACTTTGCGGGATAGCAGGAGCGGTGCTGGCTGGTAGGTTTTGTTGGGTTTCATTGCATTCAACCCAACCTACGGAGTGTAAGAGTTTTTTTGGTTTTTTAGTTTGGGTTAAACACAGTGCAACCCAGCAGTTTGTTAAACTATTTTTAAACAGAAAATGAATAAGGGAAGGATTTAATGAATTATCAAAGTGGTGTAAATCAGTATAAGCAAGTGAATGCGCAATCCATGCAAACCGCTGCACCACAGGAAGTGGTGCGTTTATTATTGGGAGGCGCGATCGATAAGCTTGCCAGTGCGAAAGGTGCCATTGAACGCGGTGAGTTTCTACAGAAGCAGCAAAATATTCGTGGCGCGCGCCAAATTATTGATGCGCTTAAATCTGCTTTAAATATGGATGAAGGTGGCGATGTGTCGCAGAACCTGGATGATCTGTATGATTATATGGCGCGATGTTTATTTGACGCGAATAAGTCGGACAATACGGCTTTGTTAGATGAGGTTTGTACTTTATTGGCAGAGTTGAAGTCTGGTTGGGATGAGGTGTGTGTTAAATCAGCTGGTGATAATGCGGAGATTGCGCAGGGTGGGGTGGTGTTGGGCACTGCGTGATTTTTTGTATTTTAAGCGGTAGTTTGTAGGTTGTAGCTTGGGTTAAATGGAGTGTAACCCAACATGTTTCAGGATGCGAGGACGGTGCTAGCTGGTAGGTTTGTTGGGTTTCGCTACGCTCTACCCAACCTACGGATGGCGCAAGAGTTAATTTAGTGTTTGTAACTTGTAGGTTGGGTAGAACGTAGTGAAACCCAACACATTGCAGGGTGGCAAGGGTGCTGGCTGCTGGGTTTGTTGGGTTTCATTGCACTCTCGGTAACTTCTCGATGCGTTGCTCTCGGCCTCTGTTCCCGACTCGGCTCTATCGGTTCCGTCCATGGAACCGTACCTCCTGCATCCATGCAGTCGAACCCAACCTACGGTTTTTAGCCGTCTCCATCCATGCATTAAACCCAACGGTTTTGTTTTTAACCGAATCTACGGTAGGTTATTTTAATATCTCTTAGGATAATATCTTGAACGAAAATTTTGAAAAAAGTTGTGCTAATATTGAAGCCCTGTCAATCGATATGGCTAAAGCTTTTGACGCAGATGATTGGCCTGCTTTATTGACACTCAATAAAGAAGTAGATATTCAACTTCAGTCTATTGGTATTGATAATTTAACTGAAAAGCAAAAAACTCAGTATAAGGATGTGCTTGAATCATTTTATCAAACCCATCGTTTAACTTTGCAAAAGTGCAGTGATAGCTATAAGGAAACGGAATCTGAGTTAGGGCTTTTGCGTAAGCAGCAATCGGC
>DFBZ01000164.1 GCA_002366835.1 Gammaproteobacteria bacterium UBA3067 | reverse complement strand
CCGGTTTTGTTGACCAGAACAAAATATCATGAGTAGATTCTTAGGACAACGGCATAGCCATTGTCCAAGCTACCGCCTTAGGCGGTGGATATATAAGACTGATTATAAAACAGCGACCGACCTTTATATCTACACGCCATTGGGCAACACCGCATAGTGGGAGAAAAGTTTGTCAGGCTCACACCTGATAAATACCAGTGAGATTCAGGCAATGTTTCTCCAACCCTCAGCGGCCTATCAACTTAACAACATCGCCAGTATTGGCTTGAGTGCACGTTACGCGAGCGGTAGTGTGGAAGTTAATCTAGGCCTTTTTCCACCCTAAGCGATGAAAACAGCACCCGTTCAAACGTAACGACAGAAACATCTAATGTAGGTGCTTGGGTATTCAACACTCAGAAAAGCAATGTGACGTCCTCGAAAAAAACACCGGTCCAACACGGCTCCATCACAATAGAAACACGCCGTAATAACTCTATCGGCCACATCTCTTAGCTCTGTTATTCGACTCCAGAAAGATAGACTGTTGTTTTTTTAACTTTTTCTGATATTCGATGAATTAGAAGGGTATTATGATTTTTATCAGCGGTCGGGGGTAAACACCCCCTTCTCTAGCGAATAAGATATTCAACCATCGCCTTTGGTTTCGGCGCCCAATATAAAATTTGAGGATAAAGACCATGAATAAAAAACGCATCCATCGCTCGCTAGGCTTTACGCTTACATTAACTACCCTGCTTGCTTGTAATTCTGAACTTGATGATCCCGTTGGAGATAATACGGAATATAACAGCGGCAATGCTGACCTCAGCCATTTTGTCAGCCTGGGGGACTCTTTAACCGCCGGTTACGCAGATGGCGCGCTTTATTTGCATGGGCAAAAAAACTCCTACCCGGCCATCCTTGCCGCACAATTTGCCAAGGTTGGCGGAGGTGATTTTAATCAGCCATTGGTAAGCGATAATCTGGGAGGTTTACTGTTTAACGGAAATACCAGCAGCGAGTTCCCTAATCGACTCGTACTGAATGCCGAAACAGAGTCCCCCGAACCCATTTCTGGCACACCCACTACGGAGGTTTTTTCTCCTCTAAGCGGGCCGTTCAATAACCTGGGCGTACCGGGCGCCAAATCCTTTCATCTTGTTACACCTGGGTACGGAGACCCTGCTGGAGTAAGCGCCGAGCCTGCAACAGCCAACCCTTATTTCGTGCGTTTCGCCAGTGCTGCAAATACCACCATGCTCAACGATGCAGCATCTCAACAGCCATCTATTTTCGTTTTATGGATTGGAAATAACGACGTCCTTTCCTACGCCACATCGGGAGGCACTGGGGTCGACCGGCTTGGCAATCTCGATCCCGCCACTTATGCAAGCAACGATATTACCGACCCAAGTCTTTTTGCTGGCATATACAGCCAAATAGTAAGCGCGCTATCCGCTGATGGCGGCAGTGGTGTGCTAGTGAATATTGCCGATATCAGCGCAATTCCATTTTTCACCACGGTGCCTTTTAATGCCCTACCACTGCAAGATCAAGCCACTGTGGATTTACTCAATGCAAGTTATGCTGTCTATAACAGTGGCTTGCAAGCTGCATTTCAGGAGGGGGATATATCCGAGATAGAGCGAGATAAAAGAACCATTCTTTTCTCTGTCGGGCAAAATGCTGTCGTTATAAAAGACGAGGAGCTGACCGATCTTTCCGGCTTAGGCTTACCACGCAATATCCGGCAAGCCACTGCAGACGATCTTATCTTACTCACCACTGCCTCCAAAATCGGCGAACCTGTGTCCAAAGATGACTCTCGAGCCTGGGGGGTAAGCGCCGCCCTTTTAGATGAAGATGTGCTGATCCCTGAGGAAATCAACCTTATCAGCACCGCTCGAACTGCCTTTAATGCCAGCATCCAAGCGATATCTGGCTCCAACGACAAGCTCCTATTTGTTGATGCCGCCGCACTTTTAAACGACGTACAAGACGGCCTCAATTACGGCACAGGCTCAGTCAATGCTACTTATGCCACGGGTGGTGCTTTTTCTCTGGATGGCATACATCTCACTGCTCGTGGTTACGCCGTGGTCAGCAATGAAATCATCGACACCATTAATACTGGATTCGAAGCAAATATTCCCAAGGTGGATCCTGAAGCCTTTAGCACTGTATTTTTTAAATAGGTAGCGTGAAGCTTTTCATTAAGGCTTCAGCGCAACTTAATATGCTCACACTAAAAATATACTTTCTTTAGTGCGCCATAATGTGTTTGAAACGCACGCCCAATAAATACAAGGCAAGCAGATAGGATCCTGCGCCGGCAAATACCAACAATCCCATATTCCAAACTCGATCAAACAAGCCCCAGTCCAGCCATTGCTGAAAATCGGACCACAAAAAGAATAGCGAGGCCAACATAGCGCTGGAGGCCAAAACCAAACGCAAGAGAAACAAGCCCCAACCAGGCTGAAAATGAAACACTCCTTGACGACGCAAGCCTAGCAGCAGCCAGCCTGCATTTAAGAATGCAGAGAGAGAGGTCGCCAATGCCAAGCCCACATGCGCCAGAGGCCAGATCAGCAGCAGATTAAAGACCATATTCGCCACCATGGCCTTAATTCCAATTTTTACAGGGGTTTTGGTATCTTGTCTGGCGAAATAACCCGGCGCCAACACCTTAATTAACATGAAAGCGAGCAAACCAATACTGTAAGCGCGCAAACTTTGCGCTGACATCACCACCGAATGGGCATCAAATTCACCACGCTGAAAAAGTACCGTAATAATCGGCTCTGCCAACACGAACAGAGCAATTGCCGCAGGCACCCCCACCAGAAGTACGATTCGCATGGCCCAATCGATGGTTTTGGAAAAAGCCTTGGGCGACTGCGCCGCATGCTTTTGCGAGAGACTGGGTAATATTACGGTAGCCAAGGCGATGCCGATCACGCCTAGCGGCAGCTCAACCAAGCGGTCTGAAAAATACAGCCACGACACGCTGCCCGTCTCCAGAAAGGAAGCAAGCACCGTATCCAACAGAAGATTGATTTGACTAACAGAAACACCAAACAAAGCAGGCAGCATCAAGGTCATGATTTGTTTCACCCCCTCATGCTGCTGACGACCGAACATGGAAAACTGCGGTTTAGGGAATAGACGAATCTTAGCCAGAAACGGCAGTTGCAGTAGCAATTGCAGTACGCCAGCAATAAATACACCCCACGCCAATGCCATAACGGGGTGCGATAATAGTGGTGAAAACCACAAAGCGGCACTGATTAGACAGATATTTAAGAGTACAGGGGCAAAGGCTGGCACGGCAAAACGACCGTAACTATTTAGAATACTGCCCGCAAAAGCGGTTAAGGAAATAAATAATAAGTAGGGAAACGTAATGCGTAGCATTTCCCCAGCAAGGCTAAGCTTGTCAGGCTCATCTACAAAGCCCGGCGCAAACACCATAATTAACCATGGCGCAGTCAGCACCGCCACAAGGGTAAGCAGACCAAGTATGGCCCCAAGAGTACCGGCAACGGAGTTGATCAGCTCCTGCACCTCTGCATGACTGCGTTTGGTTTTGTATTCCGTTAACACCGGCACAAAGGCTTGCGCAAAAGCGCCTTCAGCAAAAAGCCGACGCATAAAATTAGGCACTTTAAAGGCAACAAAAAAAGCATCTGCCCCCATGCTTGCTCCAAATACAGAAGCAATCACTACATCCCTCACCAAACCCAAAATACGAGATAACATAGTAAAGGCACTGACAATACCCGCAGACTTAACCATACCCTTCGGTTTTTGGCTTCCCTCTTTTTTATCGCTCACATGTACCCCAGTATTTTTAACTGAAGACCTTCACACGGAAAGTGATGCCTCCGTGTTAGCGCCTTAAGTTATTGTAATAGCTTGTCTGCATAGTGCCAGAGCATAATAGGAGGGCAATAGTAATCAAGTGGGTAACACTTCTCCATATTTCTTCTACACTGTAGCCTTATCGAGGTTCCAATTTCACCTAGAAATCTTGGGCACCACTAATCAGCCCATCGCCTCAAATTCAATTGACAAAAACAGAAAAAACAGGCATAGTCCCGCAACTTTTATGGGCGAAGCTGTTTCTCACAGTTCTTACGTTTAATATTTCAGCGATCATTTTCTAGGAGCAAGGCATTGGCCAACTCACCACAAGCAAAAAAGCGAGCAAAACAGTCTGAAGTGCGCCGTCAACGCAACGTTGCCATGCGTTCAAAAGTCCGCACCAGCATCAAGAATATTATTAAAGCCATTGATAATGGCGATAAAGAAGCCGCTAGCGCAGCATTCAAAGCTGCTGTGCCGGTAATTGACAGCATGGCTACCAAGGGCGTTATGCACAAAAATAAAGCTGCTCGACATAAGAGCCGCTTAAACGCGCAAATTAAAGCCATGGCCTAAATATCGGCCCTGGTGAATAAAAAAACCGGCAAACGCCGGTTTTTTTATGTTCAAATTTTGAACTCTAGCACTTACAGCAGCACCAAGTTATCCCGATGAATCAACTCTGACTCTGCGATATAACCCAGCTCTGCCTCAATCTCACCGCTGCTTCTCCCAGAAATTAATCTCGACTCCTCAGCAGAGTAATTAATGAGCCCGCAGGCCACAGCCTGTCCTTTTTCATCCACACAGCGCACCATCTCACCCCGCAAAAAATCACCCGATGAACGTAACACACCGACTGCCAGCAAACTTTTACCCCCTTCTCGTAGCACCCGCACAGCACCCGCGTCCAACACCAGCTCACCACGCATTTGAAGATGCCCTGCCAGCCATCGCTTTCTTGCCGCCACTGCAGGCTGATCGGCCAGTAATAGCGTTCCAATATTTTCACCGTCTATAACTCGCTTGATTACCCCATCCGAGCGCCCATTCGCCAGCACTGTATGCGCACCAGAGCGCGCAGCCAAGCGAGAAGCACTTAACTTGGTAGACATCCCCCCGCGACCAAGACCGCTACGACTCTCACCTGCCATTGCATCAAGGGCAGGCGCAAAGGCATGGGATTCAGAAATCAATTTTGCTGCAGGGAAAAGGCGCGGATCCTGCTCAAACAAGCCATCCTGATCTGTGAGCACCAGCAATAAATCTGCCTCAAGTAAGTTTGCCACCAAAGCACCCAAGGTATCATTGTCACCAAAGCGTATTTCTTCGGTAACCACTGTGTCATTTTCATTCACGATGGGAACCACACCCAGCTCAAGCAGCGCTAACAAGGTACTACGGGCATTGAGATAACGAGTACGGCTCGCCAGGTCATCGTGGGTTAAAAGCACCTGAGCCGTATGTAAATCGTGAGTTTTAAAGTGGGACTCATACAGTTGCACCAAACCCATTTGCCCAACCGCTGCAGCCGCTTGAAGAAGATGAATCGCGCGAGGACGAACATCCATGCCTAGCGTCACCATACCGGCCGCAACAGCCCCAGAGGATACAAGCACGACTTCGACTCCCTGCATCCGCAAAGCCGCTATCTGACCCACCCAACTACCAATACCCTGCTTATTTAAACCACGACCATCATCGGTCAACAAGGCACTGCCAACTTTCACCACGCAACGACGAACGCCCTTTAAATTCTCCCTCACACCGCCTCTTTAAACACTTCCGCAAACGCATTCATCATAAAAAACCAAGCCCTACTCTACATAAAAGACTTCAACATCATCAAACTCATCGTCGTCGTCATCATCGTCGCTATCCTGACCCGATTGCTTACGCTGCTCTTTTTTAAGCGCTCGCTGCTCGGCCAGCTCACGCATTTTTGCTCGCGCTTCCTCTTCCAGCGCCACGCGATGCTTTTCTTCCTGCTCAGCAAACTCGCTATCCTCTTCGCTGCGAAGCGCGCACTCTTCAATATACTGCATGATTTCCTGACAAACCGTGTCCGAACCTTGGCGACTAATCGCTGAAACCATAAAAACCGGCCCCTGCCAATTCAGCTCAGAAACGATTCGATCACGTAGTTCTTCTCTTTCTTCTTCTGCCACTAGATCTATTTTATTCAGCACCAACCAACGCTCTTGACCAGCCAGCGCTGAGCTGAATTTTTCCAGCTCATTGATAATGGCCCGCGCGCTATCAGCCGGATCGGAGCCATCTATGGGTGCCACATCAACAAGATGCAGCAGCAAGCGGGTACGCGCCAAATGTTTTAGAAAGCGAATACCCAAGCCAGCTCCTTCCGCTGCGCCTTCAATAAGACCAGGGATATCAGCTATCACAAACTGCTGGTGCCGACTCAAGGCGACTACGCCAAGGTTTGGTATTAGTGTCGTAAAGGGGTAGTCGGCCACTTTAGGTTTGGCCGCTGACACTGCGCGGATAAACGTAGACTTGCCTGCATTGGGCAAACCCAACAAGCCAACATCAGCAAGCACTTTTAACTCTAGGCGCAGCTCTCGAACCTCTCCCTCTGTTCCATTGGTGGTTTTTCTGGGCGCGCGATTGGTACTGCTTTTAAACACGGCATTACCTGCACCGCCCAACCCCCCTTTGGCTACTACAACCTCTTGGCCCTCTTCCACTAAGTCGGCCAGCACTTCTTCCGTATTTTCGTCAATGATGGTCGTGCCAATGGGCACAGAAAGCCAAAGATCTTCGCCACTTTTGCCTGTGCAGTTTCCACCACGGCCTCCTTCACCTCGCTGAGCCCTGTGACGACGGGTATAGCGAAAATCAACCAATGTATTCACTGCGCTATCTGCGCGCAAGATAATACCTCCCCCGCGCCCACCATTACCGCCATCAGGGCCGCCCATGGGCTCAAATTTCTCACGGCGAAAACTCAAACAGCCGTTGCCGCCACTACCAGCCTCTACATGTATAACCGCTTCATCTACAAATTTCATCGTCTTACTCCAGTCGCCCGAAGGCCCTATAACCTTATCGCCCAGCTCAAGATAAGCCAGAAGCCCCGCGCCTTTAAAACCCAGAAAAATCAGTTAAACGCCTTCAATCCGGATCAGGCAACTGAAACAAAAAAGCCCCACCAGCAAAACTGGCAGGGCCTTCCATTAAATCACGAAGATTTAATTTTAACGATTCAAGTACTCGTTAATACGTCCGCCAAGCTTTATTAAGCAGCTGGCACTATAGAAACGTATTTACGATTCTGAGGACCTTTCACCTCAAACTTAACCACACCGTCTTCTTTTGCAAACAAGGTATGGTCTGTTCCGCAGCCAACATTGGATCCAGGGTGAAAACGAGTACCACGCTGACGAACAATAATGCTGCCAGCACTGACAGTCTGACCGCCAAATCGCTTAACGCCTAAGCGTTTCGATTCCGAATCGCGACCATTTCGAGTACTACCACCTGCTTTCTTATGTGCCATGAGTTATTCTCCTCCAGACTAAGCGCTGATTCCAGTAATTTTCACTTCTGTGAACCACTGCCTGTGGCCCATCTGCGTGCGACTGTGCTTACGCCGACGAAATTTAACAATTTTTATTTTCTTATGACGACCATGCGTCACCACTTCAGCACTCACTTTACCGCTTTCTACGTAAGGAGCACCAATCTTGACCTCGGAGCCGTCTGAGACCAGCAGCACTTTATCAAAATCAACTATTTTACCGGGCTCAACATCAAGAAGCTCTAACTTCAAAGTTTCACCTTCGGTGACTCGATGCTGCTTGCCGCCGCTTTCAATAACCGCGTACATATCTAACTCCGTGGAATTCTGTCGCAAATGAATGGCTTTATTCTCATGCCACTACGGTGATACTTATCAGATACGATAAAAAAGTATCAAGCAGGATAAAGAAAGCCAATTTTAAGCTTAATCTGATATACAAAGGGCCTTCATCGCATCGCACAGCGAAAAAGCCCCTACTGATTAGGGCCGTGAATTCTATAGTAACCATCCCAATACAGCAAGCAACAATAACACTTTCGCGCTAAAACTGGCGCCAAACTCTTCATCTAAAAACCCACGGGAAGTGCCACTCATACTGTTACTGCCCATTATAGCCCAGTTTTCATCGGGGGAAGCATTCTCACCAGCGAAACCACAACGACCACAACCAAGTGCCGCCCTTTCCCCTTGACAGCTTACCCCCGCCCACCTAGCATGCCGCATCATCTTCGAGCATAGCAAAGAGCCCCAGCCTATGAAATTCAGTGATATCCAGGCCACCATCAGCGACGATTTTAAGGCTGTCGATGCCCTCATTATGGAACAGCTCAACTCCGACGTCCCACTGATTGGCGAAGTAGGAAACTACATTGTAAGTAGTGGCGGCAAGCGTTTACGCCCCTTGGTGTGCCTACTGTCTGCCAATGCTTTCAACTATAAGGGATCGGATCATATTACTATGGGTGCCATTGTGGAGTTTCTCCACACCGCCACCCTTTTACACGACGACGTGGTGGACCAGTCAGTTATGCGGCGCGGAAAAGCCACGGTAAACACAGTATGGGGAAATCCCCACAGTGTGCTGGTGGGGGACTTCCTTATTTCCCGCTCTTTTCAGATGATGGTATCACTCGGCAATATAGCATTGATGGAGATCCTGGCAGAAGCCACCAACACCATTAGCAAAGGCGAGGTACTTCAGCTCATCAATATTCATGACCCCGATACAACAGAAGAAAGCTACATGAAGGTCATTCGCTATAAAACCGCTAAAATGTTTGAGGCAGCAGCGGAAGCTGGCGCGGTAATGGCGGGACAGGGAAAAGAACAGGTCAACGCCATGGGCGATTATGCCCGCCATATGGGCGCAGCCTTTCAGCTAGCGGATGACATTCTTGATTACACCGGCTCCGCAGAAGAGATGGGAAAAAATGTAGGGGATGATTTGGCGGAAGGCAAGCCCACCATGCCGTTGATTTACACCATCAACAACGGTACTGCGGCGCAAAGCGCGACCATTCGTAAAGCAATCACGAAAGGGGGGCTGGACAACCTTGAAGAGATCATCGAAATGGTAAAATCTTCCGGTGCGATTGAATATACCCACGAGTACGCGCTGAACGAAGCCCGCCTCGCTGCAGATGCCCTGTCGATTGTCCCGGAATCAAAATATCGCGACGCTCTAGAGGGCTTGGCAAAACTGGCCGTAGAAAGAAGCAGCTAGAGAGCAAAGCTTACTTTAACCTGGAAACCTGAACTGAGTGAGCTCGCTGCCTGTGTGTAGAATTTCAGCATTCCAATTGCGGCTTCCAGGCTTAAACCATAAACTTTCTTTTCATACTTAAAGCAAGCTCATGGACACCGCTCATGGGCTGCTGGCCAGAACTGGCTTCACTGTGAGCTTGCTGAAGCAGACTCCTTTCACCCGAACCCAGCAACTGCCAAATCCCGCCTTGAAAAGCACTACCGATACCCTCGCCATTCACTTCTAGCTCAGGCAAAGCGGCTTCCAGCTGCTCCATTAATTGCCCTTTATCTATCGGAATGCCCAGTGCATTCAGGTGCTGCGAAAATGCCGCACTCACTTCTTCTAAAGCCTGCTGATTATTCTCTATCGCACCTTCAAGGTATGGCGGCTTTATACGATCAGATAACATTTCTTGATAAGACTGCAGTAAGCGGCCAAACTCTTTCGCTTCAGGGCTCACATTTTGCCCCTGTGCTAAGCGGCTACTTTGCGGCTCCCTCACCTCATCAAAACGATCCAGGGCTTTCGAAGCAAGGCTTGTAACTCCCTTCATTACCATGCCCGAAACAAGCGGATGAATACCCATTCTATAGTGACTCCAAATATCATTCGTTTTTTGCTCAAGACAGCAAGCCCTAAGCGCGATACCTCAGCAATTAAAATGCCAGAGATGAAATAAGCCCACCCAGCCTTGCTTTGCTGCCTCTGCAGCCTGACTAACGGCAACAACCCCCTTTCCCTCATTAGCCCACACACAAGCAAAGCGGCAGAAGGCTGCCGCCCTTTGACCTCAACGTTACAAAAGCGGAACAGAAAATAGCAGATATTCACACGGCTGGAGAGTAGCTTGGTCATAGACTTAATAAAGCGATCAGCAAACAACTTTACTGAAGGTGCTTAAAGTAGCCGCCCTTAACTACCAGCTACCAGATAACAACTGGAATAACAGGCTCCAAAGTCGAAACAGTGGGTGAGCCTTAATATTTGTAACGGAAAAAAACACTATCTATGCATATCTCTCTGGAAACCATCCTTGGTAAAAAATCAGATATACCAAGCCAGGAAATAATAGAAGTAGATCGCGAGCTTGTGATTCATCTAAGAAACAGAATCACTGGGGAACGTTTTATTTTTGATGTTTCATTTCCGAAACAGCTAGAGCTGAATTATCAAGATGCAGGATTCCGCCAATCACTTATTTTGATTCGCTTTATCCTGATCGCCGGCCTGGTGTTTTTTATTTTCTTACACTTACTGGAAAGCATGGCTGGATCAGAGGGGCAAATAAGCGCTTTGATGAGCCGGGTTCCAGCAGTGATCACACTCGCCATCTTGCTTTTTTTTAGCTACCACCCCAATTTCAAGCATAACTATCAAAATATAATCACACTCAGCATCATCCTAATTTGTGCTTCAGTGCTGGCAGGCGTTATTCACTATACACAAGAGCCCTATATCACCCTCAATTACATTATCGCATATGTTGTTTTTCTATTTGGTGTTCTGGCAATGCCCATAACCACCTCGCATGCCGGAATTGCCGGGCTGGCCACCCTGGCAATGATCTCTGGCACAATGCGCTATATAAAAGATACGCCCCCAGAACTATTTGGCCTCATGGTGTTCCTGCTAACCTGTGGCATTATTGGGGCAATTGGCTTTGCTTACATTATGGATCGCTTGTCCAGAGTTAACTATCTGCAAGGCAAGCTGTTACTAGTAGAAAAAGCAAACCTAAATAAGAACAACATTCAACTGGAAGGCTTGGCTAAAACGGATGCACTGACAGGCATCGGAAATCGCCGCTGCTTTGATGACGGCCTGGAGGAGGAGTGGAACAGAGCCATGCGCAAAGGCGGCTCTATAAGCTTGCTATTGCTGGATATTGATTACTTTAAACAATATAACGATATCTACGGCCATCAGGCTGGAGATGAGTGCTTAATTCAAATCGCAGAAATGCTTGCCGGAAAAATACGCAGAGCAAGTGACACTTTAGCCAGGTATGGCGGTGAAGAATTTGCGCTGGTTTTACCAGAACTCGGCCCTCAAGAATTAGAAAAATATGCGGAGCGTGTTTGCAACACAATGGAAAAGCAACAGATCGCCCACAAAGGCTCAAGAGTCTCTAGTGTTGTCACCTGTAGCGTTGGCGCAGCAAGCTGGACACTACGCCCACAAGATAAGCTGGAAGATTTTATTCACGCCGCCGACCAGGCACTATATAAAGCAAAGCAAAGCGGGCGCAATCGAATCGTTATGTTTTAACCTAAAAACCTCAGTTGGATCACGAAAGTCTGTACAAGCTCTTGACGCATCTAGAAAATTTTAAAAAGTTCTCGTCACCAATAAGGTGAACACGAATTTTTAAAATTCCCTATTCACGCCAATATCTTGCACATCTTTTTCGCGCCCAACTGAGGTTTCTAGGTTTAATGGTTCGGTTGTTTGGCCACAGAAACCATTCAGGTAAGGAAACCTATAGGTAAGAGCATCTCTAAAAATTAAAATTTTTATTCGAGAGCAAGGAAGCACCGCACGGAAACCCGCAACGTGCAAAGGAGGCTACATGAGGAGTTGGGTACAGAGCTGATGCCACTATCGGGCAAAAAGGCAGTTTTTAGAGATGGCGGATTCAACTCCGAAGTGCATAATCATTTAAGCTCTCAAGAGAGCCATGTGTTCAGCCATTAATTTGGCTGGAGTTTCGTAACCAAG
>DFBZ01000023.1 GCA_002366835.1 Gammaproteobacteria bacterium UBA3067 | reverse complement strand
AACCCTGCCAAAACCAGGGCAATTCTTTCCAATCTAAGAACACCATAAAGTCAGGTAGCAGAGGGTCGCCGTAAACACCGCGATCCCCAATCTGTCGCATCAAATACATACCCATGGCATAACCACCCAAGGCAAAAAATGCCCCGTGACCCAAACTCAAAATGCCGCAATAGCCCCAGATCACATCAACCGACAAGGCCAACAAGGCATAACTGAGGTATTTTCCCATTAGGGTAATGGTATAGGTATCTACATACAGGAAATTGTCTGGCGCTAATAATAAATTACTTAAAGAGCAACTGACCGTAACGATAAACAATACCAACAAAAAGAGCTGAGCACTGCGGCTATTAAACGTGCCGGATAACAAAGACTGCCTGCGCTGTTTAAAGTGTTCGAACTGCAGCGTCTCATTGGAAGATGGCATACTCATTCAACCGACCTCCCCTTTTGTGGAAACAGCCCGCTAGGGCGCTTTTGAATAAATAGAATAAGAGCCACCAAAACAATTATTTTTGCGAGCACAGCACCTGTTGCTGGCTCAAGGAATTTATTCGCCACACCTAAACTGAGGCCGCCCACCAAGGTGCCCCAAAGGTTACCCACACCACCAAACACCACCACCATAAAGGAGTCAATAATATAGGCTTGCCCAAGGTTTGGCCCCACGTTGGTTAACTGGCTCAAGGCCACACCGGCTAAACCCGCAACACCCGAGCCAAGGCCAAATGTCATCGCATCTACCCATTCACTGCGTATGCCCATGGCTTTTGCCATATCCCGGTTTTGGGATACGGCGCGCACGTATAAACCCAAAACGGTACGTTTCATAATAAGTAGCAACAGAGTGAAAACAATTAAGGAAAATAAAATGACATACAGGCGGTTATAGGTAAGGGACAACACGGGGTTTATTTGCAGAGCGCCGCTCATCCACTCGGGTGTAATCACTTGCCTATTTAGAGGGGAGAATATGGTTCGCACTGCTTGCTGAAGGATAAGGCTAATACCAAATGTGGCCAGTAAGGTTTCCAGCGGCCGCCCTTTTAAAAATTGAATCACGCCCCGCTCAATGCCAACTCCCACCAAACCCGATACGACAAATGCAGCAGGAATCGATAATAGAACCGCTAAGCCAATATGATTGGGCATTAGGCTTTGCAAAACGTAGGTAGTATAGGCACCCAGCATAATCAATTCGCCATGGGCCATATTAATCACCCCCATCACCCCAAAGGTAATGGATAAACCAATCGCCACCAGCAGCAACACGGAGCCAAGACTGAGGCCGAAAAACACGGTTTCGAAAAAACCATAGATGCTGCGTTTTAAATCGATGCTGGCCAGTGCGCTTTGCGCCTCCATACGCACGGCTTTACTGGGTTCTAGATGCTCCCCTTGCTCGTTGACGCTTAGCATCGTATCAAGTTTAGCTTTTACTGCTGGCTCCATATTACCGGCTAAGGTAGTGACGGCTTGTTTTCTAATTGCTGGATCAGCATGATCCAAAGCAAATAGAGCAAGAGCGACATCAATTTTTTCGCGTACTGTTTTAGATTTTTCAGACTCCTGCGCTTCTTTGAGCAGTGATACATTTTCATCGCTCAACTTTTGCATTAACTGATCCACCGCACTTAAGCGCACCTCCTGATGAGGGTGAAAGAGCGTTAGCCTGGCAATCGATTTTCTCAGCGTTTTCCTTAGGCGATTATTCACCCTGATTTTTTTTATCTCTTTTTTATTCGCTTCACCTAATAATGCGCTATTAAAGGGATCTTTTAACGACAATTTTCCATCGAGCTCTTCTAGAATAAGTAATTGTTTAGTGCTTTTATTGAAATACAGCTTACCTTTTAGATAGGCGCCAAAAAGGCCAGATAACACTTCGTCCAACTCAGGGTTAGCGGCTTGCTTAACGAAACCCTCTGCTTCTTTTATCAATAAGGCCGAGGCTTTAAAATTGGCACCTGGCAAATCAGACAAGAGCTTCGCCAATTGATCTACATCTGGGTTTTTATAGCGGCTTTCTGCGAGTACAGAGGGGCTTATCGCACTAAAAAGCAAAATGCCTAATAAGGCAAATACAGAGTGCAAACCAACGTTCCTGGGCAGCGTTTTCAATAGCATAGCAATTCCAACTGAATGATATTTCAATCCTTAAAAACGAAAACGCCATGCCGCTGCACAACTCTCAACGACATGGCGATATTGGATACTCTAGCCTTTAGAAGTTCTGGCCCGAGCACTTGGATGTTTTAACATTGTAATTGCCGCAACGCGTCGGCTTGGTCCAGTCAGCAATGATGTCTTTTGAGCCAGGCAAAAAGTCTGACCAGGCATCACCAACAACTAATCCGTCTGTTTCCCATACCACTTCGAGTTGGCCGTCATCCTGAATTTCTCCAATTAATACGGGCTTTGAAAGGTGGTGATTTTTATTCATCACTGCCATGCCGCCAGTCAAGTTGGGCGAAGTAATACCAATCAGTGCTTGTTCAACCGCATCAACCTTGGTGGTGCCGGCTTTTTCTACTGCCTTCACCCACATGTTGAACCCAATATAGGTGGCTTCCATTGGGTCATTAGTAACACGCTTCGGATCTTTAATGAACGCTTTCCATTGCTTAATAAAGGCTGAGTTGGCGTCAGATTCAACGCTCTGGAAATAGTTCCATGCCGCTAAGTGACCAACAAGGGGTTTGGTATCAATACCTGATAATTCTTCTTCACCGACCGAAAACGCCACAACAGGAATATCTTCCGCTGAAACACCTTGGTTCCCCAGCTCTTTATAAAAAGGTACGTTCGCATCACCGTTTATAGTAGACACCACAGCGGTCTGCTTACCAGCGCTACCAAATTTCTTAATATCGGAAACAATGCCCTGCCAATCAGAATGACCAAAGGGTGTGTAGTTAATCATAATATCTTTATCTGCAACGCCTTTGGCTTTTAAGTACGCCTCTAGAATCTTATTGGTGGTACGAGGGTAAACATAATCCGTACCCGCCAATACCCAACGTTTCACACCGAGGTCATTCATCAAGTAATCCACAGCGGGAATTGCCTGCTGGTTGGGCGCGGCACCGGTGTAAAATACATTTTTGGAAGATTCCTCACCCTCGTATTGCACCGGGTAAAACATTAAGCCATTCAGCTCTTCAATAACTGGCAGAACGGATTTACGAGACACCGATGTCCAGCAACCAAAAATAACATCTACTTTATCTTTCGAAAGTAACTCGCGGGTTTTTTCTGCAAACAGTGGCCAGTTCGAGGCTGGGTCCACCACAACCGGCTCAAGCTGTTTGCCGAGCACGCCTCCTTTTTTGTTCTGCTCTTCGATCATCATCAACACGGTATCTTTCAATGTCGTTTCACTGATGGCCATGGTTCCACTCAAGGAGTGCAACACTCCCACTTTAATCGTATCTGCGGCTTGTGTGAGAGTCGCAAATGATATGGAACCTAGCAGTGTTGCTGATGCAATTATATTTTTCAGATAACTTTTATTCATGGCTTATCCCGTGGCTGCAAACACCGTAAAAGTGCAATTCTTCTAGCGGTGCTATGCGTTGACTGTTTTTGTTAAGACGTCTTTAGAGGAACGAATCATTGATAGCAGCGGAAAGAATAGTGTCACTTTTATTCCAACTGTCTAGCTCATGATCGAGCTAGACATTAGCAATGGCTATGCCACTAAACACACGAAAGCCTTGTGAATTCAGAAATATAGAGAAATTATTGTCGATAATCATAATCTTATGCCACACCGATCAAGTCAGGCGACACTTAAAACCCCCCTTACGATAAAACTAAAACGAGCAACTCAGTTATCACCTAGCCCAATAAAGAAATTGGCGCACCACTTAAGGCCACCTCTATAAACTTCGCACCGCATTAGAACGCAGGCGAAATAAATACGTCTTTAATTGTTGAAAAACCAACCGGCAATGTAATTTGCCACGGAAAAAGTACGACCAAAGTCATGTGAAGCGTGGCTATTACCGTTTTTTAAGCGGCAGCACAAAATATCCACAGAGTATTTGCGCCTATTGAAAAATAGCGCCCTCTAAGCGAAACATTGCAGCTTTGGCCGCTCCAATTTGGCGCAAATATTCATGACTTGCCCTTTTGCAACTTTCGACCCCCATCAAATACCACTACATCTTATTGTTTTATAAGAACTTATATCACATGGCATATTTTTCGCTTATAAAAGCTCAGATTCTCGCCACCTAAAAGCAAAGGCTTTGTCGAAGCGGGAACAATCTAAATTCTTAACCGTAAACTTTTCTCACCAAGCCAATAGGAAGTCTAAAATATGAACGTTAAAAAAATACTCGTAGGCACCCTCGCTGCTTCTGCATTCACCGCTGGAAGTATCGCCACCACCGCCTATGCCGAGGGTGAAGTCTCTGCGTCTGCCGCTGTTTCTAATATGTACCTGTGGAGGGGGCTTGATTTAGGTGATGGCGCTGCGGCCGTAAGTGGTGATCTGGTTTATTCTATTTCAGGTGCTTATGCAGGCGTTTGGGTATCTTCCGGGGACACCGGGCTCGGCCAAGAGTATGACCTGTTCGCTGGATACGCGATGGATATTACTGACGATGTATCTGTTGATGTGAGCGTTTGGAATTATAATTACTCTGACCTTGGTGCTCGTGACGACACCACCGGAGAACTCACTGAAATAATCCTTAGCCTTTCAGCCTACGGTGCCAATATAAGCATTCTTGATAATGTGGCCGGTGATTCTGGGTACATTTACTATACCTTAGGTTACGGCGCTGGTGATTTCTCTGCCACTTTTGGTTCACACTCTTTCGATGATGATGCGGACAACATGTCCCACTTAGACATTTCCTACGCTTACAATGACAACCTGTCATTCACTGTCAGCAAAATTGTTGATGAAGAAACAGAAGGCTCTTACGATGACGACGCAATGTTTCAAGTAAGCTATAGCTTTCCTATTAAATAGGGCTTATTACTGATATTTCAGCACCCTTTGGTTTATCTGCAAGGGTGCTGAAATTCGGCGTAAGGAAGACTCTCGCAAATCTACGACTAAGGCTTTCGCTGAAAAACAGAAAATTTACAGCTAAGCAAGCGGCTACCCTTGCGAATAAAAACAAACTCTAACCGCACAAGCTTCTTCGATACATCTTTTCCCTTCGTCCATCCTGCAGGCTCCTTACAGCCTCTCGCCCCAGGCGCTTAGCGCTTTTCCTTTCCCTGAGTTGCTCAAGAGAAGAAAGTGTGACCGCTGCAAATAGTGGTTTTCAAACTGTGAGATTCGTTTATTATGCAAACAAATAAATTTGCATCATCCTTACTGGCACACTAGAGAGATAATCATGACCACTCATACTGATCCATCCTACCGAGAAGATATCATCGACTATTACGATAATTGCGAGGTGGACTATCGCCTGCTATGGCGTTTGGATCGCTGTTTGGCTCTGCATTATGGTTATTGGGATGAGACAACCGAGAGTGTGTCCGAAGCGCTGATCCGGGAAAATCAGATACTGGCACAACGGGCAGCCATCACTCCAGATGATCGAGTTCTTGATGCAGGGTGCGGCGTTGGCGGCAGTGCTATTTGGCTGGCAAATGAAGTAGGTTGTTCGGTTACCGGCATCACCTTAAGCGAACATCAGGTGGAAGAAAGCCGCAAAAATGCTGAGGAACGTAAAGTAGCCGAAAAAACTGAGTTTCAAGTGGCAGACTATACAGCCACAGGTTTCGACGATGCCAGTTTTGATGTGGTGTGGGCGGTTGAGTCGGTGTGCCATGCTGAGAACAAACAGGACTTTATTGACGAAGCATTTCGCGTGCTAAAACCAGGAGGTCGGCTGATTTTGGCGGATTTCTTTGCCACCAAGAAACCCTTCAATGAAGAAGAGCAAAAGCTCATGGATGACTGGCTGTCTGGCTGGAGCGTTAAGGCAGTGGCTTATACCCCAGATTTTCACAGTGGCTTAGAAACCGTTGGATTCAGCGATATAGATTACCAAGATGCGACCGAAAACGTTCGACGCTCAGCCAAAGAGCTTTACGATTACTCTATGGTTGTGAAAAAAATCAGTGAAACCGCCACACTCGGGCGCACTGAGCGACAAGATGCCAACGTGCGAGCTGTTCATTGTCAGTACCCTGCCTTGGAAAAAGGCCTTTGGAGCTATGGTATTTTCCTCGCTCGCAAGCCGGGTTAAGCTTAAAAATTTACGACCGCAGATTTCGCTAATTTGAACTAGTGAGTATGCCACCGGCTTTAGCCGGTGGCTTCGGATTACAGCTAAAAGTTAGATCAATCAGCCCTTCGGTAGATTGATCACTACAACACTCGATTCCAGAGCGTCTTACCGAACACCCATAAAATCACTACCGAGCGCACGGCCCCCCTTACGCGCCCTCCCCGAGTGCGACACTCATTTCTCATACCCCAGCAAACTAAAAGCAGGCATTGTAGAAAAGCTGCTGACTACTATTTTTCCGACTTCTCAATAGACGAGATTCTGAGCGCATAAACACCTTATATATAGGTCTATTCGTTACTTTGTCATCTCAGATTACAAGCTGGGTTAATAAGTTGTATCCAAGCTTAAACCTAGCAGGCTGTTGAAATTCTACTGACTTGGTCATCTACCGCGTTAAAACCAAGCTCAAAGTGCTCATTTACACGTGTAAATTCCGCTTTTTCGCTTGATTTTGCCTTGTATCTGACTCAATTCAGCGAATTTCAACAGCCTGCTAGAAATCGGGCCTTCGTAGCGAGGACAAAGCGCTTTGAGGTAAAATCCTGTCTGTTTGGCCTGTTATGCCAGATTACCTTCTGTCCACTTCTCCCACCTTCTGATTGAACGCATTTATTTATGACTACTCAAACCGGCTTGCAGCGCATTATTTGTATTGATGGCCATATTCCAAGCAAAGTAATGGAAATCCGCGTGGCGGAGCATGCCAACCTCAGTGGCACCAACGGTGCTGGAAAGACAACACTACTTAAATTAATCCCCTGTTTTTATGGTGCGTCACCCAGCCAAATTGTACAGAAGGTCGGCAAAAGGCGGAGCTTTGTGGATTACTATTTGCCACGCAGCACGAGCTTACTGATTTTTGAATACAGCAATCACCGTGGCCTGATGTGTGTGGTGGTATACCGACACAGCAGCGGTGACAAACCCGCCTACCGCTTTCTAGGGGAACGCTTTGCGATTGAGTATTTCAGTGAATCGCAGTCATCTGATGTGACATTTGTGGAAGGAAAGAATCTTGGCAGCCATTGGACACAGCTGTACCTGGAGCACAGCAGACAACTGGAAAGAGTCACCGATTATCGCGGCGTCATACAGGGAGATCGCAGCCTGATTAATCGATCAAGTACCAGCCGTGAACTGACACAGATGGTGGCCATGTACTCGCTGACAGGCACCTTGGGCAAGATGAAACATATGGATAAACTCTCCAACGCCATTTTGGGACGAAGTGGTGATATGGATCGTATCAAGGAAATGCTGGCTGACATCATGAGAGAAGACGGCATAAGCCTGCCTTTAATAAAGCCGCATAAAGACATGGCCAACACCATGGCTGAATTGAAAACGCTTCGGGAGCTAGATGCTCAGCAGAACCTCTTCCGCCAAACTGTATCGAAAGGCACTTTGTATTTTGATAATGCGCAACGTTTAAGTGAGTTGCATGCAGAACTTGATCAGTTTCGACAGATGAAAACAGATGAAATAAATGAAACGGATCAAAATATTGCTGCACTTGAAGTTGAGCTGAAAACATTAAGCACTCAATGGGATGCACAGGAAAGAGAGCTGACTGACGCAGTTTCAACATCAAGACTGAACTACCAAACGGCAGATAAAACATTGGGCCGTTTATTCCAGGAACGTAACTCGTGGGATGAAGAAAATATTGAACAGAAAAAAATTCAATATGAACAGCTTGAAAACTATCGTGAAGATTGCGAACAGGCCAACAAGCGGCTTGAACTGCTCAATGAA
>DFBZ01000101.1 GCA_002366835.1 Gammaproteobacteria bacterium UBA3067 | reverse complement strand
AATTTTGGAGCAGTTGTCCGAACAGTTGGTAGACCTGGAACAACGTCCCGACGATTTTGATTTGCTGAACGCGATATTCAGAGGGTTTCACACCGTAAAAGGCGGCGGCGGTTTTCTGCAGCTGGATAACTTGGTGAATCTCTGCCATGTTGCGGAAAATGTCTTTGATTTATTACGTAACGGCAAGCTACAAGTTTCTGCTGATTTAATGGACGTTGTGTTGCAGGCACTTGACTGTGTTAACGAAATGTTTGAGCAGGTGAAAGCACGAGAAGAGCTTACGCCAGCGCCCGATCATATTATTCAGGGCCTTGAGCATCTTGTTAAAGTTGGCAATGGGGAGGTGGTAGAAGCCACTCCGGTCGCTGTAAATGAGCCTGAACCGACACCGAGCGAGAGTGAAGTCAACGATGATCAAGTTGGGGATTTGCTCAATGCATTAAAAGCGGATTCACAGGGTGATTCACCTGATACGCCTTCAACAGAAGCACAAGCCTCTGAAACGCAGCCAGATGCATCGGCCCCAGCCGATGATGATATAGATCTATTTGGTTTTGACGACGATGATGAAGAGGATGCTTCCAACGAAGAGATCACTGAAGACGAGCTTCAGTCTTTGCTAAATGCTGTTGGGTCTGAAGAAACGAAGGAAAGCCCCGCTGCGTCAGCTACTAGTGCTTCAAATGATAATAAAGCCGGCTCTGGAGGCAGCGAACTTATTACTGACGATGAGTTCGAGCAGCTACTTGATGATTTACATGGAAAAAATGCCCCCTCAGCAAAGGCAGAAACGACTGCAAAAGCGCCAGCAGGCAATTCTGAGCTCATTACAGATGGTGAGTTTGATGCACTCCTTGACGATTTGTATGGCAAGGGCAAAGGCCCCACCGTTACGGGTGAGCAGCCAGCAGTTGCTGTTGAGGCGAGTGCTTCGCCAGCGTCTAGTACACAAGCAGAAGTTCAAGCAAGCAAACCCAAAAAGGCGGCTGCAGCGGCAAATACAGCGAAAGCCAGCCCAGCGAAACCATCTACACCTCCTGCCGCTAAAGCTGCAGCGACTGAGCCTGTAAAAGCGCCTTCTCCGCAGAAACCCCCAGCAAAGAAAGCCGGAGGCCAAAAAGAGGTTGCGGCGGAAACAACGGTGCGTGTCGATACAAAACGCCTTGACGACATTATGAATATGGTTGGGGAGCTTGTACTGGTAAGAAATCGACTTGTCCGTCTAGGTATAGAAAGCAGTGACGAGAAAATGCAAAAAGCCGTTGCCAACCTGGATGTTGTAACGGCTGATATTCAAATGTCCGTGATGAAAACACGGATGCAGCCGATCAAAAAAGTGTTTGGCCGCTTTCCCCGCGTGGTACGAGATTTAGCACGTAACTTGAAAAAAGAAATTAACCTTGAGCTTGAGGGGGAAGAAACCGACCTTGATAAAAACCTGGTCGAGGCGTTGTCAGACCCACTGGTGCATTTGGTGAGAAACTCTGTCGACCACGGCATAGAAATGCCGAGCGATAGGGAGGCAGCAGGAAAGTCCCGAACTGGAAAAATTCTTCTTTCTGCCGAGCAGGAAGGTGATCACATTATTCTCTCTATTACCGACGATGGCGGAGGGATGGATCCAGATGTACTACGCGGCATTGCCGTTAAAAAAGAATTAATGGATGAAGAGGCCGCAGAGCGCCTGAGCGATGAGGAGGCATTTAATTTAATCTTCCACCCTGGGTTTTCCACAAAAGTGGAAATTTCAGATGTATCTGGAAGGGGCGTGGGCATGGATGTGGTTAAAACCAAAATCTCTCAGCTCAATGGCACCATTACGATCCAGTCTGAAATGGGTGTCGGTACGCGAATAGCCATAAAAGTGCCGCTTACTTTAGCTATTATGCCGACATTAATGGTCAAGCTTGCTGATCAGGCGTTTGCTCTGCCTTTAGTGAGTGTAAATGAAATATTTCACCTGGATCTCGATCGCACTAATGTGGTGGATGGCCAAGAAGTTGTTCTCGTCAGGGATAAAGCCATTCCGCTCTTCTATCTGAAAAGATGGTTAGTGCCAAATTATAACGGGGAGTTGGTTTTGGATTCTGCCCATGTCGTGGTGATTACCGTAGGAACCACTAAAGTGGGTCTCGTGGTCGATCAGCTTGTTGGTCAGGAAGAAGTTGTTATAAAACCTCTGGGTAAAATGTTGCATGGTACAGCTGGTATGTCAGGTGCAACGATTACGGGAGATGGTTCCATCGCCATTATTTTGGATGTTCCCAGCTTGATAAAACAATACGCATAGAGCCTCCTGATCGTTAAAAAAAGAGGAGGTAAAAATTTACTGTATGTGTAAGGAAATTGTTGTTGAATAGAGGCTCTATTACTTCAACTAACAATTTAATTGCTCATTTCAAAAGGGAAAACACATGGCGATTGGAGTGCTTGTTGTTGATGATTCCAGCTTTTTTCGTCAGCAAATCTGTAAACTAATTAATAGCTTTGGTGATTTTAAAGTAATCGGCACCGCTATTAACGGGGCCGATGCCATAAAAAAAACGGCATCTCTAAACCCCGGCATTATTACAATGGATTATGAAATGCCAGGCATGGATGGCATTACTGCGGTTCGTGAGATCACAAGTAAAAATCCAGTACCTATACTCATGTTGTCATCGTTGAGTTACGACGGTGCAAAAGTGACACTTGATGCATTGGATGCTGGTGCCGCTGACTACTTACTGAAGGATTTTGAATCCTTCGCAAAATCTACAGCTAAAACGCAGAGTGAGTTTTACAAAAGGTTAAAGGCCTTAACACAAGGTGGCGAAAAGCCTTCTGTGAAAACCCAAGAGCCTTCATCCATAGTGGCAAAAGAGGCGCTTCCTGGTGCTGCTAAGACTCGTTCCCCCCTCCATAAAAAACCAGTTTCCACTACGAAAACGCCGCCAGAAAAAGCGACGAAAAATGTTCGTAGGCCTAAAAACATTGCCAGTTTAGAGCAGTTCGACTGCATGGTAATCGGATGCTCTACTGGCGGCCCAGCTGCGTTAACACGACTTCTGACCTCCGTAAAAAGCGATTTTCCACTCCCCATCGTTATCGGCTTGCATATGCCCGAGTATTTTACAGAGACCTTTGCAAAAAGATTGAACAATATTTCGAAGCTTCGTGTTAAGGAAGCGGCTACTGGTGATCAGTTAAAACGTGGCACAGTGTTGTTAGCACCAGGCGGAAAACAGCTTGTCTTTGATAATAAAAAAAGGGGTTCCGTCAAAGTATTGGCGACGAGTAATGAATTGGAATTTGCACCCTGTGTCGATGTGCTCTTCGCATCCGCAGCAAGAGATTTAAGAAAAAAAACCCTGTCTTTGGTTTTGACGGGAATGGGCAGTGATGGAAAGGATGGTGCGAAACTATTAAAGAAACAGGGTGCGACAATATGGGCTCAGGACGAAGCCAGCTCTGTGGTTTTTGGTATGCCCGGATCAATTGTAAAAGAAGGCTTGGCAGACTCGGTGCTTTCTCTGGATGTGCTCGACGATATTTTTAAGCTGGGCTCCTAACGATGGATTTATTGACGATATTGGGCATCGTCATGGGGATAGGTGCCATATTATTCGGCAACTATCTTGACGGTGGTCATGTCTCCGCCTTAATGAATTTTCCTGCAGCGCTTATTGTGTTAGGTGGTACGTTTGGCGCAGTATTTCTTCAGACTTCCTCCAAGGTTATAAAGCGCGCTTTCCGTCTGCTTTCATGGGTGCTTATCCCGCCGGTTATGGAAATGGAGCGTGGTATTAGCACCATGTCATACTGGAGTGTTACCGCTAGAAAGGAAGGCCTGTTGGGTTTAGAGTCTATTATCGAGGAAGAAACTGATTCCTTCGCGCAGAAAGGCCTGCAGTTGTTGGTAGATGGAAATGAACCTGAGTCGATACGTACGGTTTTAGAAAATGACATCATTATTTATGAAAGTAGAAATATCGAAGCCGCTAAGGTATTTGAAAGTATGGGGGGCTATTCACCCACCATTGGCATTATCGGGGCAGTACTTGGTTTGATTCATGTGATGAACAACCTCGCCGACCCCTCCATGCTCGGTGCTGGCATTGCCACCGCATTTGTAGCCACAATTTATGGTGTGGGTTTTGCTAACCTAATTTGCTTGCCTTGTGCGGCCAAAATAAAATCAGTTTCCCGCTCAGTGGTGCAGTATCAGGAAATGACCCTAGAGGGCATTGCCGCCATTGCCGAAGGGGATAATCCACGTTCCATTGAGTTACGACTACGCTCCTATCTTTCATAGCAATTTTTATAACCTATGTTTTATAACTATGTTTTTTACGCAGTGTAAGAATTATACGAGACAAGTAAATGCATCAGCGTCGGCGTAGGGCACATGATTTTGACGAAGAGAACCATGAAAGGTGGTTAATTTCTTACGCCGATTTTATTACCTTGCTGTTTGCTTTTTTCGTAGTGATGTACTCAATTTCATCCGTCAATGAGGGAAAGTACCGAGTGCTTTCAGATGCGTTAGTGACATCTTTTAGTAGCACAAGTGGCGCGAGCCCCATATTCGATAAAGCGGGTGATACGAAAATTAAAGCTATTAAGACTGATGAAAATATAGCAGCGCCTGTTTTGGAAAACGATACCGAAAAAAGTGAAAGAGAGCGTGAAGCAGAAGAGATTATTGAGCTAAACGAAATTTCTGGAGAAATAGAAAAACAATTTTACGAAGAGATTGAAAATGAAAATATCTCTGTTAAAAGCAATGATGACTGGATAGAAGTAGAAATAAAAAGCAGTTTACTTTTTCGTAGTGGTATGGCCACTTTGAACCCCGATGCGATTCCTATTATTGCAGATTTAGCGCAAATTATTGCAGAGCATAATAATCCCGTGAAAGTTGAAGGTTTTACCGATAATGTTCCCATTAATAACGACCAGTTTTCATCAAACTGGGAATTGTCTTCCTCCAGAGCCGTAGCGGTATTAGAAGTCCTTGTTAAAAGTGGCATGGCGCCTGAACATCTGGCGGCAATTGGTTATGGCGAATTTCAGCCTATTTCCGATAATCGTACGGCCCAGGGGCGCAAGGAGAACCGACGGGTTGCCTTGATCATTTCACGCGGAGCAAAATTGAGAAAAGAGATTGGCACGCAAGAAACGAACGTTTCAACAGGCTCTCTTCAAGATCAAGCAAAAATTGAACCCAAACAAACTGTAGGTAATTTGCCTGTGGAGGAGGTCATTATTTCGATAGAAGACAGTGGTACAGAAACCATCGTCATCGAGGAGACTATTCCTGCAACAACTGAGCCCTTGGAAAATTCCACCGAAAAAAAACCGTGGGGAATTCGCCTAG
>DFBZ01000058.1 GCA_002366835.1 Gammaproteobacteria bacterium UBA3067 | reverse complement strand
ACTTTATCGGCAAGCGCCCCACTAAAATCCTGGTAGCCTACCCTGGGGCAACCTAGCGTATAGAGCTTTACATGCAAGCCCAGGCTGGCCATATATTCCGCCGTTAAAGTAGCCAAAGCGCCTCCCAAGCTATGGCCTACACAATGAACAGTGGAGATAAATCCGGCCTTTTTTATGTAATCATCAATTTGCGGTTTTAGTGACTTAAAAGCATTGTTAAAACCAGCATGAACAGGCCAGCCGCAGGTGGAAGATTGTTTGCCGGTATTTATGTCTGTTAGCCAGTCAAAGGGTATTCTTGTCCCCCGCAGTGCTATCAATACATCACCTTGATACTGGCTAACACCGCTTGCGACGACGCCGAAACCGCTTGTTGTGCTGATTCGAGATATGCCTGATTTACCTGTTACTCGATGAACAGAGCTAATTTCCCCCGCAGCGGGTGCAAATGTGCCTCTTAGCCCCAGATCCTTTCTTCGCTCAAGCGCAGTCTCAATATCAGAAAACTCTCTGACCGCATATACTGTTCTTGATATTTTGGCAGCTAGTTCTGGGGAAAGACTTAATGATGACATAATAACTTCTCGTGATATTTGATACGCTAAATATTATCAACAAATTCACAGACACCAAAAACTGCATGATCAAATCTATTTGGGATATCAGTGTAAATGGGCTCATTCTCTATACGGCAAATTAATCGGATCGGTTTACCTAATTCCGAGTTCACTTTATAATCACTCTTGGTTGTACGCCACGCTTTAACTTTCTTTCCTCGATAGTGTATAAAAATATCCTGCCCCACATCTGGCTGCATGAAAGGTAAAAGGCCAGGCAAGATATAAAACTTCGACACTTTAGGGAAACGAAAATAACCTTTTTCGTCCGTTGTCGTCCTATCAGTCCCTCTAGACTCATCGTAGCCTAAGTCCCAAATGCGCTCTAGCTCTGCCCCGACCACAGGTTTACCATGATCCAGCACGATCCCTTCTACTTCTGAGAATAAACATAAATTAAAACGTGACATCGCATACCCCATTCCGGAAATAATTAGCAGGAAACCCGTGATTAATATTTTAGCAGTTATCGATTTTTTCATTTTTTAGGTTTTCTTTTACATAGATGCTGCAAGATTATACCAGTCAATACTGGCATTGTTCGCTGGATTAGTTACATCAAACGGATAACATTTGACTTATATTTTATCGACAAACTCGCACACGCCAAAAACAGCACCATGTGGCTTTCCCGGAACACCTGTAAAATCAGGCGTTCTATCGAGGTGACATATAATGTGTATATTCTTTCCCAGCTCAGAGTCTTCCTTATAATCCCATTTACTTGTCATCCAAGCCTCAACTTTTTTTCCTTCAGAATGTATATTTATCGTCTGAGCTATAACCGGCTGCATAAATGGTAAAATGCCAGGCAAAATATAGAATCTAGTCACCTTTGGAAAGCGAAAATAACCTTTTTCATCCGTAGTCGCCTTATCAGAGCCCGTTGACTCGTCGTAGCCTAATTCCCAAATACGCTCCAGCTCTGCTCCAACCACTGGCTTGCCATGATCAAGAACAACCCCTTCCACTTCTGAAAATAAACATAAATTAAAGCGTGACATCGCGTACCCCGTTCCGGTAATGATTAGCAGGAAGCTAGTGACTAGTATTTTTATGATGTTCAATTTTTTCATTTATTAGGCTTTTTTCGACATAGATTTGACGAGGTCGCAACAATAGTTACCCCAGAAAATCTGATGATTATAACTGCCCACCCCACAGCCCGCCTAGGTTCTATTCCCACCCCTGCCTGCCTATGAACACCTCCACTAAACACTCCACAGAACAGCCTACAACCGCCGTCTCACTGGCGCTTACTAAGACCACCCTTGTTGCGTTATAATGCGCGCTTTTATTCATGCACTGGATTTACGCTCCATGCAGCATTGATAGGAAACATACCATGTCCCAAGTAGTTGTTTGCGCGCTATACCGTTTCGTGCGCCTTGAAGATTTCGAAAACCTCCGCCAGCCATTACTCAAAGTCATGCTCGATCATGAAATTGTTGGCACCCTGCTCCTTGCTCGCGAGGGCATTAATGGCACAGTTGCTGGGTCACGCCAAGCCATCGACCATTTGTTAGGCTGGCTCAAGTCAGATGAACGCCTCAGTAACTTGAGCCATAAAGAGTCCTTCCATGCCGAAGCGCCGTTTTACCGCACCAAGGTAAAACTAAAGAAAGAAATCGTTACCATGGGGGTCGAAGGTATAGACCCCAATCAAACCGTCGGCACCTACGTACAACCAGAGCAGTGGAATACCCTTATCTCCGACCCTGATGTATTACTGGTGGACACCCGAAATGACTACGAAGTGGGAATAGGCACCTTTAAAGGTGCTGTAAACCCAGAAACCAATTCGTTTAGGGAATTCCCTTCTTACGTGGCTGAAAACCTTAACCCAAAACAACACAAAAAAGTCGCTATGTTTTGTACCGGTGGCATTCGTTGTGAAAAATCCACCGCCTATCTTAAGGAACAGGGTTTCGACGAGGTATTTCACCTTGAGGGTGGCATCCTAAAATACCTTGAAGAAGTCCCCGAAGAAGAATCACTCTGGCAAGGCGAATGCTTTGTATTTGATAACCGCGTTGCCGTTAATCATAAATTGGAACGCGGACAATACGACCAATGCCATGCCTGCCGCCGCCCCATAACCGAAGAAGACAAACAGAACGAACATTACGTAGCGGGTGTTAGCTGCCATCATTGTATTGACGAATATAATGAAAACCAACGTGAACGTTTTGCCGCACGCGAGCTTCAAATTCAACTTGCTAAACAACGCGGAGAAAAACACATCGGTGCTTCCGCAAATTTAAGCATGGAGCAACGTCGCGAACTAAAGCGGGAACATAAAACCGAACAAAGAAATATTTCTCGAAAAAGCGTATAGCACCTTTTTTAGACCAATTTTAATTTCAGGAGTCTCCATGGAACTTTCATCACTCACCGCTATTTCCCCCGTCGATGGCCGTTATGGTTCAAAAACAAAAGCATTGCGCGATATTTTTAGCGAGTTTGGATTAATTAAAGCCCGTGTTACCGTTGAAGTCCGCTGGTTACAAAAGCTCGCTGACCACAAAGAAATAAAAGAAGTCGCGCCCTTTAGCGATTCTGCCAATGATGTTTTAAATAAAATTGCCGATGGCTTTTCTACCGCCGATGCCGCGCGTGTAAAAGAAATTGAAGCGACCACTAATCACGATGTAAAAGCGGTTGAATATTTCATCAAAGAAAAAATCGCTGACCATGCAGAATTAGACGCAGTATCTGAATACATTCATTTTGCTTGCACCTCTGAAGACATCAACAACCTGTCTCACGGCTTAATGCTTAAAGCTGGACTAGATAAAGTTATCCTTCCTTATTGCCAGGAAGTAACAAACGCCATAAAAAGCCTCGCACATCAATACGCTGATCAAGCCATGTTATCACGCACCCACGGCCAAACTGCATCCCCAACGTCACTGGGTAAAGAAATGGCCAATGTTGCTGCACGCCTGGAACGGCAAATTCAGCAAATAGAAAGCGTTTCTCTATTAGGCAAAATCAACGGTGCCGTGGGCAACTATAACGCCCACTTATCTGCCTACCCCAATGTAGATTGGGAAGCCTTCGCGCAAAGTTTCGTAGAAAGCCTAGGTTTAAGCTGGAACCCCTATACCACACAAATTGAACCCCATGATTATATTGCAGAGTTATTTCATGCCTTCAGCCGGTTCAATACTATTTTAATTGATTTTGATCGTGATGTTTGGGCCTATATTTCCCTTGGTTATTTCAAGCAAAAAACCATCGCCGGTGAAATCGGCTCTTCCACCATGCCGCATAAAGTGAACCCCATCGATTTTGAAAACTCTGAAGGCAACCTCGGCATCGCCAATGCAATCATGGATCACCTTGCGAATAAACTGCCTATTTCCCGCTGGCAGCGCGACCTTACTGATTCCACCGTATTGCGAAACCTCGGCACTGGTTTTGCACACAGTGTCATTGCCTACCAGGCCACATTAAAAGGCATCAGCAAACTCGAATTAAATGCACGGCGTTTAGATGAAGACCTGGACAATGCCTGGGAAGTGCTTGCCGAACCTATTCAGACGGTTATGCGTCGTTACGGCATTCCAAAGCCTTATGAAAAATTAAAGGAATTAACGCGCGGCAAGGATATTAATAGCGATACCATCCGCGCATTTATCGATACCCTTGAAATGCCTGAAGACGCAAAAGATGGCTTAAAAGCCCTCACTCCCGCAAATTATATTGGCAATGCCACGCAACAAGCGAAAAAAATATAAATCGTTATGAAAAATGAAACCCTGAGCCTACTCGGTGGCCTAAGCCGCCAACAATTCCTCGATGAATACTGGCAAAAGAAACCCTTACTGGTTCGTCAGGCAATACCCGACGCACAAGGCTTGTCTAGCCCAGATGAGTTGGCTGGGCTTTCATTGGAAAACGAGATTGAATCACGCATTTTGATCGGAGCTGAAAAAGGCAAACAAAGCCAGTGGCAACTCAAACACGGCCCCTTTAATGATGAAACCTATCATTCCCTACCAGAAAACGAGTGGACCTTATTGGTACAAGCCATAAACTTCTACCTGCCGCAATTTACGCCACTTATCTCACAGTTCGATTTTCTTCCCAAGTGGCGCATAGATGATGTGATGGCCTCCTATGCAGCACTCGGCGGCAGTGTTGGCCCCCACTTTGATAATTACGATGTATTTCTTATTCAAGGCCACGGAAAACGACACTGGAAAGTTGGCCAACTTTGTGATGAACGCAGCTCCCTACAAGAACACCCTGATTTACGCCTACTAAAAAATTTCGACACACAAGAAGAATGGATACTTGAGCCCGGCGACATGCTCTATCTTCCACCAAGAATCGCCCACTTTGGTGTTGCCATTGATTCCTGCATTACCTATTCACTGGGCTTTACCTCACCCAGCACCTCGCAGGTGGCAGAATATTTTTGCGATAACGTACTAGAAAGAGACCTCTCATCAAAACGCTATGCTGACCCTTCCTTAACAGCCCAAGGGCACAGTGGTGTTTTAGATAGGAGCGCTATACAGCAATTTAAACAAATGCTTATCGAGGAACTGGATAAACCGGAGGTTCTTTCGGAGTGGTTGGCGCGAATGATTAGCGAGCCTAAATACAGCGATTATAATCCCGCCGAAAATGACCCGCTCAGCGATGATGCTTTTTTATCCTTTCTGGATAACGACGAGCCACTTTATAGGGATGAGGCCAGTCGATTTATTTTTACTGAAAACGAAGATAACACGATTGCCTTATATATAAATGGCAGCCAATATTCCCACCCCGACTGCCCTGAACTAGTATCCACCCTTTGTGATGAACTTATTCTCAAACCAAGCAGCCTTCGCCCTCTATTGCATAACAAAGAAATCATAAGCTGGCTAAATCAGCTATATTGTTCTGGTTATCTCTACTTCGATTTAGAACTTTAGCGCCCGTCTTTACAACTTTTTGGTTTTACTGCGAGGAATAAAATCAAAGTTAGCCCGGTAGCCTGGCAGCAACAAAAGAAAATGCTTCGACTCATAAGAACCCAGGT
>DFBZ01000132.1:692-27661 GCA_002366835.1 Gammaproteobacteria bacterium UBA3067 | reverse complement strand
GTTAAGCGTACTCCAGGAACAATATTGATGCTGCACTTGATACGATATAAGTTGGTTAAAATAACAACACGTGCTTTGGCGGTATCAGATCCTGGTTTCATGGCTGAGCTCTAAGTTGAATACGAGGTATATTGTAGATTTCGAGGCTGCATTTAGAGCCAACAATAAAATATTATAGTTGGAACCTGACAGCCTGCCTGATTAATTTAGGTTTACGAAGACTGTTCGCAATTTATATTCTCGTGGAATGAAGTGAATCATAACTCCCTTTCGTTTCTGTTCGTTTTATATCGGTATATACTAGCCCGTATGCTCAGCCGCTTCCCGAGGAGGGTGTTTCAATTCCTTTGGCGTGATGGCATTTATTTAAAACTGGGAGTCCTACCGGCTTATCATGAAAAATGAACAGCAATCCATCTATCGAGTGAAATTCCTAAATCAAGGCTCTGTTTATGAGATGTATGCAAAGCAGATCTATCAGAGCGAGCTTTATGGTTTTATAGAGATCGAAGAATTTATTTTTGGCGAGCGAAGCCAGGTGCTTGTTGACCCTTCTGAAGAAAAACTCAAGGCGGAGTTTGAGGGTGTTTTGCGCAGTTTTGTACCCGTTGGGGCTATTATTCGTATTGACGAAGTAAAACAAGAGGGAGTGGCGAAAATGCTCAGTGCTGGTGATAAAGTCACCCCTTTCCCTGTCAATATTTCACCACCACCTAAGTTATAGGGCTGTTGTGATGTGGGGTGACAAGGGCTACTTCGTGCAGAGTCTAACGTCGATAATGAATTTTCCGTTGTAAGTCTCTTCCGTGGTGCATGGCGCGAAGCAGTAGCCATAAAAAAAGCACGAATAATCCAAGTGTGTAGCTCTCCATTTCAGAATCTTTGCTCCAGTGAGCCCAATAAAACGCGCCACCGCTGGCCAGAGTGAAGATGGTATAAATCAGTTGTTGCCCTAAACAATAAACGAGGCTTATAGCTTCTTTCCAGCCATATATTTGAAGCTGTAGATCTCCTTGGTTGATGTTTCTAAGAACAGTATGTAGCTCTTTTGGCGTTAATGCGATGGCAGTGGCGGTGTCCAAGACAGTGTCAACAGCAAGCTTTCCCCACTCTGTGCGTGTGTCTGCAACGAGTGTTTTGAGGTAAGGCTGTATGATTGGTATAGGGTGGAGCTGGGGTGCTAAATCTGTTGCTAAGCCTACCAGCAAAGCAAGCGTACGATGCAGTAATACCCAGTCTATAGGGATTTGGAACGAAGAAATTAGTTCGCCCGTGCTAATTCCCAGCTTGGTGAAATCAAACATGCTCTCCCAATCATCGGTCATCTCGTCCATGATGTATTCAAGTGTCCAGTCCTTGAAATGACTACGGGTGTGTAAGCGGTGCTGATAGAGGTCTATCAGCTTTAGTAGTAGCTCATCTTCGCCAAAGGGCGTGATAAAGCCCATGCGCCGTAATACCGCAAGCAGCTTTTTATTATCTTGCTGCAATTCTGCGTTGAGCAGCATGGGGATGCCTTCTTTCATGGAAGGGGAGAGGGTTGCAACGGCGCCAAAATCGATAAACACCGGTGTCCCATCCTGCTGAATCAGAAAGTTTCCCGGATGGGGATCGGCGTGATACAGGCCGTGTTTCAGGAACATTTCGCAGTAAGCCTTTAAGATTTTTTTGGCGAGGACTCCTTTGTCTATGTTGAACTTTTCCAGTGCATCGATGTTTGTGAGCTTAACGCCGTCTATAAACTCAGTGGCAATAATATGCTTGGTACAATACTTGTCGTAGGTTGTTGGAAATTTTACTTCTTTATTTCCTGCAAAGTTGGTTCGTATTTTTTTTAAGTTAATGGCCTCTTGTGTAAAGTCCAGCTCCTCCATGATCATTGCATGTATTTGGCTGTGGTATGCCAATATTCCCCTCAGCCCCATCACAATATTTAAAAGAGTGAGGATGCGTTTAAAGGTTCTTAGATCCTGTTGGGCTCTGTGCTCGATATCAATATGCTGAACCTTGAGTGCGATTCTCTCACCGCTTTTGAGGGTGGCTTCATGTACTTGGGCCAAAGAGGCGCTGGCGATAGGGTTAGGGTTAAACGTTTCAAATAGCTCTTCAGGGGGAGCACCTAACTCTTCTGTTATCCTGCGTCTAATTTGTGAGGAAGGGCTGGCAGGAATTTGATCCTGAAGAGATTCCAGCTCTCGTCGAAATTCTTCAGGTAAAAAATTTCCCATCATGCTGATAAGCTGGCCTACCTTAATAAAAAGCCCCTTAGCGTCTAGAATGGCATCTTTGACACGGCGGGAATTCTTTACTATCAATAAAGTAAGGTGTTTATTGCGCCATTTATCTCCCAAGATCATTGAGAGGATTTTAAATTTAAAAAAGCTTCCCAGAACCAGTAGTGTCGTCCAGTAAATTTTGAGCGAGCGAGTTCGCTCATGGATTGGCTTGACGGTGTTGTGCGTATGGGTTGAGTGATTTGTTTGTGCTGGCATTTTCTTTATCCTGAAAAGCGATTATTCATAAGTAAGAATTCTTTTTTTCGTGGTTAATTTGAAAAGCGCCAATTAGCCACAATCTTACAGTTATCATTAGGAAAGAGGTTAGAATAATGATTACACTTGCTGTTGATATTCTTGGGGAGCAACATGTTGTGGCGGTTCTGCCAGGGGATGAGGATGAACCACTTTCTCTGCGCCCGCGCCAGCTTAGCGTACTATATGATGAATATATTCGGCTGGGAAGAACGCTTACGGAATACGAAGCCTCTCAGCTTATTTATATTGCCGAAACGATCCACTAAGTCCTAAAGGGTTTTATTTGCGAGTGTTCCACATGGATAGAAGCAACCAGCCGCTGCCAATATTCGCCGTTATAAAACCCATCATGCCAAAGAAAGGCAGCCCAAACAGCTTTGGCCCTGCATCTACCGTCATAACGATGGATGAGCCGACAATTAATGCGGCAACAATTAAGCCAATAACAGTTCTGTTGGCAGTGCTTTCAATCCTATGGCTAAACTCTTCAAGTTGATCCACGTTGATGTTGATGGGGATATAACCCCGGCGCATTAAAATCAGCATCCGGCGCAGGTCTCGTGGAAGTTCGCCAATAATTCCGCCTATTTCAGTGATTGATCCCAAGCTTTTCCGAAAAAGTGATTCGGGAGAATAGCGGTGTAACACTGCCCGGCGAACAAAGGGCTCTGCTTCTTTTATCAGATCAAAATCAGGATTCAGGGTTTTTCCAAGTCCTTCAAGAATCATTACTGATTTAATCAGCAGGGTGAGATCCGGTGGCATGGTCAGTTCGTGGTTTCTTGCCAGAGTTGTTAGCTGGTTTAGAACGACACCGATATCAATCTGGGCAAGACTAACCCCATCATATTCTTCAAGCAGGGCGTCGATGTCGGCGGTAAGTCCCTCCATATCGATTTCGGCATCACCTGCCCAATCCATCAGTACATCAACAACCGGACGGCTATTCATGGTGATGGCACCGTGCAGTAGCTGGGCGAGCTCCTTACGGCGTTGATCTGAAAGGCTACCCACCAAGCCAAAATCGATTAGCACAAGTTTGTTACCAGGAAGGTAGAAAAAATTGCCTGGGTGGGGGTCTGCGTGGAAAAAACCATCTTCCAATGCCATTTTTAGGAATGCGTCAACACCGCGTACAGCGAGCACTTTTCGATCGAGCCCCGCTGCGTCAATGGCCTCTATGTCGTTGGCGGGAATACCCTTGATATATTCCTGCGTTGAAACCAGCGCAGAGGTGTAGTCCCAATAAATTTCGGGAATGACTACATAATCAGTGTCGTGGAAGTTCGCTCGAATTCGGTCGGAGGCCCGGGCCTCTCGGGTAAAATCTAACTCCCTGCGCATCGATGTGGCAAAGTGGCGAACCACTTGCTGTGGAGTATAACGTTGCAAGGAAGGGATGCTGCTTGCCGCAACTTCAGACAGAAATGACATGATTCTCAGGTCAGATTCAATTGTCCGGCGGATGTGGGGGCGTTGAATCTTGAGCACTACATCCTTGCCTTGATAAACAGCCCGATGAACCTGGGCAATGGAACCTGAGGCGAGGGGGGCTGTTTCTACCGAATCGAAGATATCCAATAAAGGAGCCGGTAAAGATTGTTTTAATACCGACTCAAGCTCTTCAAAGGGTAATGGGGATACTTTGGTTTGTAGGCTCTCAAAGGCTTCAATCCATTCCTTGCTGAACAAGTCTACGCGGGTAGATAGCAACTGCCCCAGCTTGACAAAAGTAGGCCCCATCTCTTGAAGGGCGGTGATGGCACGATCGGGCGCGCTGAGGGTTTCAGCCACTTGGGTCTTTGGGAAGGGTAGTTTACTTGCCGGCCCGATTCCCAGTCGTTGAGTGAGGTCAGCATAGCCATATTTGATCATTATTGAAGCTATTTCATTTACCCGCTTTATGTCGTGTGTGGCTTTAAGGCCACCTCCGATGTTTTTTAGCTTCGTTGTGAAATCCATTCAAAGTCTCCGATACAAAAGTGTCCATGCGCCTTACCTTGGATGTGGCGAATAGTATCACTATTTAAAGCACTGGTAAGGCAAGATGCGACAGCGCATATATCTAGCTGATGTTCTTTCTATTTGTGGGTGATATCTTTGTTTATCTTTGCTGCGCTACCTGATAAGCGTCTAGCTTAAAGGGAAACATGCCATTTGGTAATTTCAAAGATGTAACCCTTTGCTAACTCTTATTATCAGAGGGGTAACGTTTTTTGCGTACGCTTTTGTTTTTTTAAGACTATTCTTATAAAAGATATTTGTACTAAGGGTCGGTATAAAAGGCCTAGATCAGAGACCAAATGTAAAGGCTTACAATATGAGAAAGTATGTTCAGGGGTTTATTCTATCCGCTCTACTGGCGACGCCCGCTATTACCATGGGTGCGGGTGAGTATGCGGGTGAGAGAAACTCCTTCGACCGATTTCATGGTCAAGGTACCTATACGACCAGTCGCGGAGATACTTACGAAGGTAGTTGGGTGGATGGCCGTAAAAGCGGTAAAGGCAGCTATGTCTGGAAAAATGGCGATAAGTACATTGGGGAGTGGAAAAATAATAAGCGTAACGGTGAAGGTGAGATGTTTTATGCAACGGGTGATGTCTATAAAGGCCAGTGGTCTGCAAATAAAGCCCGTGGCGAAGGAGTGATGCGCTACAAAAATAAAGATGTATATAAAGGTCTGTTTGAGGGTGGTGGTCCTGGCGGGCAAGGCGAAATGGTGTACGCGAATGGTGATCGCTATGTTGGCAGCTGGGTAGGGGGCTTACCCTCGGGGAAAGGCGTATATCATCTGAAAAACGGTGATAAGGTGTTCGCGAACTGGAAAGCGGGGGATATTGAAAAAGGTTCAACGAAATATCGTTTCGCCAAAGGGCTAGAGTATACAGGGCCGCTTAAAAAGCTTGTTCCGAATGGCAAAGGGACGTGTATCCAAAAAGGAAAATCTTCGCCATGCCAGTATCGTAATGGCAAGCTTGTAGTGGCGAAAGTAGCTGCTAAGCCCAAGCCCGTGGCTGCTAAGCCGAAGCCTGTACAAGTGGCCAAGGTGGAGGTCAAACCCCAGCGAAAACCTGCGCCAAAGCCAAAAGTATACATGTCGAATAAAGTGGAGTTTAATCTGGAGCACGACTGGGTTAACGCGGGGCGATTCGGAGTGCCGACGGAAGTTATATGCAAGGTTATCGAGGATGATCTTGATGATACCAAGGCTCTGCATATCACCGCAAAATCCGGTGACATGAGTGTGCGCATGAAAGTGAACGACTACAGAGGGGCTGGTGAGTATGCGCTACCTTTCTATAGCGCTCGCGCAACATTTAAAGCGGCAGGCGGGTATGCGACAACAGATGACAAACCAGGAAAGTTGGTGGTGACTCGAGATAATGGGGAGTTGATTTCGGCGACATTTTTCTTTGAGGTCTATCCAAATGGTAATGTAAGCTTGGGCAAACAACGTACCATTAAAAAAGGGCGTGTAACTGCCAAGCCAGTTTTCGAATAGCTTGGATCTATAAAACGAAAAACCTCTGGTTTAAAACTTACCAGAGGTTTTTTACTTTAGTGACGTAGTAATCCCCGCTATTTGGCTGCTTCGCTATTTATAATCTCAATAACTTCTGCAATTTTTTCCAGGTCTTTCTCTGAAATAACTCCGGCGGTAAAGCTTAATCCTAAAACGGCGAGCAAATAGTTGTACTGCGCACTGGACAGGTCTCTCACTGCACGGAAGTAATTCTTTTGCACTGCGAGCACGTCCAGAACCGTCCTGTCCCCCAGGTCGAAACCCACTTTAGTGGAGTTGAGCGAGCTGGTGGAAGTTTTCACCGCTTGATTAAAAGCGATAACTTGAGAGCGTGCAAGATTAACAAAGAGAGAACCCTCCCTTAATTCAAGCTCAATATTACGTTTTTTGTCGAGTAAGCTTTGCTTTTTTGACTCTACGGAATAAGAAGACTGTTTAATGGCTGAGCTTGTTGCGCCGCCTGTATACAGTGGTAGCTTTAATTCGACCCCGGCAGAATAAAACTCTGTTTCACTATTCGTGCCACTAAAAGCGCTACCATTAGCGGTGGTTTCTCCCGCTGCTGCAAATGCATTTATTGTGGGTAAACGATTGCTTTTAATCTGCGCTAGACGGGTTTTTGCGAGTGTATAATCTAGTTTGGCAAGGATTAGCGAGCGGTTCGCCTGCAAGCCTGTTTCAAGCAACTTGTCGTATTCAGGTAGCTGAAGCTGAGGTAAATCCAGCGGTAGCGCACCATTAATGCGCTGAAGCCGAGTGTTCTTCTGGCCAGTAAGGGTTTTTAGCCTGTGCTGATTTACGTGCAACTCATTTTTCTTAGCAATGACGTTTGCGTGAATGAGATCGCGAGCAGCTTGTGCTTCGTGCGTATCGGTGATGGTTACAGAGCCTAGTTCAAAAGCCAGTTTTGCTTTTTGTAGCTGTTCCTCGGTGGATTTTTCTTCAGCAAGGGCCACGCGAAGGTCCTCCTCGGAAATAAGAGTATTAATATAAATTTCGCCCACCTTTGCGACAAGCAATTGGCTGGCGATGTCATATTGCACTTTTGCTTGATTGATCTTTATTTTTGACTCGGGAATTTTGTAAATGGAGTTCATATCAAGTAAGGGTTGTAATAGCGAGAGGGAGTAACCGTGGGAATTATAGTGTCTTGCTCCCGCGCCGATATTTGCAAGCATATAATCCGGGTCGTTTGGTGCTAGGCCGCTCGGCTCGTTGACGGTATCGCTGTCATTTATTTTTGAGTCGGCGGTGAATTCGATTTTGGGTAAAAATAGAGCCCTTGTTTGCGCTTCAACTTCTAGTTCTGAGTCGAGGCGGGCCTTTGCTGCAGCGAGAGAAGCGTCATGTTTCACCGCCATATCATAGACATCCATAATACTCAGCGATTTATCAAAATCGGCACTGTCTTCTGCTAGCAGTGACGTAGGTAAGGATATGAGCACGGTGGATATGAGTGCAATACGATGCTTCTTTAAGTTAAGAGCTAGCATGTTTTTGACTTCCATTACGCTGATTTTTAGTCAGCGTTAAAATATGTTGATTAAAAGAGGGGTTTTGAAAAGGGCTAAAAAAGAGCATTGCGAATAAGCGACTGGTCTTTCTTAGCCTCATTTACTGGCGGCTTTCTAACTATCCATAACACTTGGTGCAGGCGTTGCCTCAGGTGCTTTATTTTTTTCTCTGCGTACAAACCAGTTTTGCCATAGAGAGTAAACTACGGGCACTACGATCAGTGTTAGCAATGTAGAGCTGATCATGCCACCAATAACCGCTACAGCTAATGGGCCGTTGGTATCGGAGCCCGCGCCGGCCCCCAGTGCCGCTGGTAATAGAGCAAGAATAACGGACAATGAGGTCATTAATATGGGCCTGAGTCGAATAGGGCACGCAGCCAGAAGGGCCTCGTCGACGCCCATTTTCTTATTTTCTCTATACTGGTTAGTCATATCAATCAGTAGAATAGAGTTTTTTGAAACTAGGCCTATTAAGAGTACCAAGCCTATCATTGAGTACATATTCATAGTGTGGCCAGTCAACCAAAGCGCCACTACGCCGCCAATAATTGCAAGTGGTTGGGCAACCATAACAATTAAGGGCTGAGAAAAAGAGTTGAACTGGCTCGCAAGCACCATGTACACAAGAATCAAAGATAGAAAAAGAACTAATCCTAAGCTTTTAGCAGATTTCCCCATTTCTTTGGCCTGGCCAAATGGTTCAAAACTATAACCGAGAGGGACTAAGCCCTGCGTTTTTTCTTCAAGAAGAGACATGGCGTCACCGACCGGGATAGTGGGCGTGGCATAAAATTGCACAGCATATTGCATATTACTTTTACCAATCGATGCTGGGCCGATTTTTTCTTCAAAGGTGGTAACGGTATCCAGTCGCACCATTTCTCCTTTGCGGGTGCGCAAAAAGATATTGTTTAAGTCGGTGATGTCATTGATTTCATCAGAACCAGCTTTCAGGCGCACGTCGTAACGCTCGCCATCTCCAGGTTCGTCGTTGTACTTGGCAACGTCGAAGCCGCCTGCCAGAACACTTACCGCCATAGCAACGTCATTCGCAGAAATGCCCATGCTAGCAATCTTGTTACGATCCAGTATGGGGATTAACTGTGGTAGATCTAGCTGAAGATCCGTATCTATGCTGCCTAACCCTTCTATTTCACTCATCTTGCTAAGCACAACTTGTGTAAGCTCGGCGACCTTCTTAAGCTCGGGGCCTCTAAGGATTAGCTGCAGTGGTTCACCTCGGTTCCCGCCCAGAACTGACACCCTACTTACGAAGGCTTTTACGCCTGGAATCGTAGCGAGGTCTCTGGTTAATATTGGAAATAATTCAGATTGGGTTGTGCTGCGCTCACTAGCTGGTTTAAGGCGTACGTATATTGAGCCGGAGTTTACCCCTTTACCGCTCGAGCCAATGGCAGAAAAATAGCTCGCAATCGTGTCATCATGCTGCTCGAGAACGCTTTCTATTGCCTTCAGTCGATTAACGGTGTAATCAATGCTGGAGCCAAGTGGCGCGCGAAACGTTATGGTTAACTGGCCTTCATCCGCAGGAGGCATAAACTCCTTACCAATATTCTTGAAGAAATACCCACTGGAAAAAACGATGGCTATTGCAACCAGAACTACTTTCCAGCGGTTTTCTAGGCTGCTCGTTAACGTAGCCGAGTAAGATTTTTCCATTGCGACAAAGCCGGCTTCCATTACGCTATATATTGGGCCATGTTCTGTTTCAGCTTTAAGGTAACGCGAACAAAGCATTGGGGTGAGTGTTAAGGCAACAAAAAGCGATACTAATACACCCAGGGTTACTACGATGGCGAAGGCTACGAAAAACCGTCCAACAATGCCTTCCATAAAAATAACGGGTGCAAAGATGGCGACCAGGCTAAAGGTTGCAGCCAATACCGCAAAACCCACTTCCTTGGTGCCTACTATTGCCGCCGTAACCGGGTCAGCACCATCTTCTTCTTGGTGACGATGAATGTTCTCCAGGACAACGATGGCGTCATCGACCACGATTCCAATCAGTAATAAAAGAGCCAGCAATGTCATCATGTTAAAAGTAAAATCAAAGCTATACATCACCACTACTGCTCCGAGCAGGGAGACGGGTATAGCCAGCGATATAATAAATGTCGCGCGAATGCTTTTTAAGAACACAAATACCACCAAGGCAGCCAAGAGTGTCCCCAAGGCTAAATGCTCATAGAGAGTATGGACAATCTCTTCAATAATGGTCGCACTGTTTGACGCAACTTGGATATTTAAACCTGGCGGCAGGGAGGGCAGTATTTCCTCTTCAAGGCGTTGCTTTACATTGTCGACAATCGCAACAGTATTGCCTCCGGCTATTTTAATAATGCCTAAACCAACAGCCGGTTTTCCGTTATAGGTGGCAAAGGTACGATAATCTGCCAGGTGATCTTTAACAGTAGCGATATCTTCCAGTCGTATTGGCTGATTACCTTTATAACTAACGATCAGCTTTTTAAGCTTATCAATTTGGTGGTATTCCAAATCAAGCTTAATTAAATGTTCTTTACCTACTGTAGATAAAAATCCACCCGGCATTTGAATATGCTGGGTTTGGAAAGCCCTCAAGATATCCTGGGTGGTAAGGGATAGGTTTGCGAGGCGTTTCAGATCCAGTTCAACACGAATTGTTCTTTCTCGTTCGCCTCCTATGGCAATTTCACCTACGCCATTAATGTTTTCAAGCCGCTTTTTTAGGGTTGTTCTCGCATATTGATTTAATTGTTGCGTCGTTCTATCACCTTCCAGGGCGAGCCACATGATTGGCGCAGCACCAATATCTGCTTTGGCTAATATTGGCGGTTTAGCCTCTAGGGGGAGTTTGTTTATGGCCTGGTTGATTTTACTTTGCATTTCAGTGTAAGCAACATCAACGTCTTTCTCCATATCAAAGCGAGCGACAATGGTGGAAACGCTGGGGGAGGAGGTCGACCGGAGCATGTCAATGCCCGGTACGGTATTGATGGCCGATTCCAGTACTGTGGTAATGCTGGCGTCAATGATTTCCGGGCTTGCCCCAACCATAACCGTATTAACAGCAATCATCGGGAAGTCGATGTCAGGAAACCGATCCACTCCTATCCTACTGGCAGAGATAATGCCAAATAACATGATTCCGCCCGCCAACATGTATGTGAGCACATGGCGCTTGATTGAAAGTTCAGCAAGTATCATCTTATCGGGCCTCCTGAATCGAAACAGGAGTATTGTCTGTCAGGAAGCCTGCGCCATCTTTAGCAATCATATCATTCTGTTGAAGCCCGCTGATGATTTCCACGCGGCCAGATTTTTTCATGCCGGTTTCAACAACTTGCTGTATGGCGATGTTGTTTTTAATGACATAAACGATTTTCCCTGCAGGGCGCAGTACGACAGATTGTTGGGGTACGGTGAGTGCATTAGGTTTCTTTTCCAGAACTACTTCGCCTAATACCGATGCACCTGGTGACCAGCCCCCGGGGTTGTTAACATCAACAACAATACGAATTGAGCGGTTACTGGTGTCGATCATGGATACGATATCGGTGATTTCACCTTTAGCGATAATGTCAGGCGTGGCTGGGGTAGACAGTTTAACGCTCAAGCCTTTTTTAAAGTAGCGGCTGGTGGTTTCAGGGAATAACAGTACGACTTGAAATTTGTCAGAGGTGCTTATTTTGAAAACTGGTTTTCCTGGGGTTACAAAGTCACCCGTTGAGATAAAACGCTTCTCAATATTGCCAGATAGGGGGGAGCGAATACTGGTTTTTTCAAGGCGATCATACGCTTTATCTAATCCAGCCTTTGCTTGTGCAAACTGCTCGCGAGTTGCTTTGAGTTGTGATTCAAAGTCATCGTAGCGGGCATCTGAAATGAAGCCTTTTTTCAATAATTTTTTATTACGAACAAGGCTTTTCTCCTGGTTTTCGAGAAGGGCGGCGAGCCTTTTTAAAGCGGCTTCCGCTTCCTTCACTGTGAGTTTCGCCACTTCAGAGTCCACCACTGCAATGACTTCATTTTTTTTAACATACTGACCGATATCTTTATGTATATGGGAAACTGTTCCAGATGTTTCGGCAGATATAGTTGGGGAGCTGATGCTGTTTATGACGCCAACTGAACTGACAACATTAGAGAGAGCTTCCTGTTTTACTATGGCGGTTGTAATGACACTCGCTACAGGTGCCGCTACTTTGGGAGCTTCTTCTTCCTTTTTGCTGCATGCACTGGCAGTGATTAAGGTGACGCCAATCAGCGTGGAGCTTGCTATTTTTTTAACTTTAATACTATTTAACATTCACGACTTTCCTTTAAAAAGATGTTTGTTAGTCTTTACTATTAAGAATTCCATTAAGAAGGATTTCAGAAAAAGCGGAGCTGTAATTTTGAGGCTGCTCTGCCCCGCTTAGCTCTGGAAATTGGTCTAGCAATTTATGTACTTGAAAATAAAAAACATTGCCAGCTACCATGGTCATGGCGATTACGGCGGCGGGAATATTTTTTCTTATTTTGTTTTCTGACTGGGCCGTCTCTATTAAATTTACAATACGGGAAAAATTATCGCCTAATACATCGCGCGCCATGTCGACATTTTGCTGGCCGTTGTCATCTTGCATTTCACGCAGAATAAGCCGCGTAACATTTCGGTTTTTAAAAAGGTTCGTTAAATGTTGTAACGAATACTGCCTGATCTGTTCTTCAGTGGGGCTGTTTGGGTTGCGAATTTCATCAATGACATCGGACATTTCCTTGCTTGCCTGACCAAGAACAGCACAGTAAAGGGCCTCTTTGTTCTCGAAATGGTGGAAAATATTTGCTTTACTGACGCCGCTTTGTTTGGCAATAGCGTTAAGGGATGTGCCTGCGTAGCCCTGTTCTGCAAAGAGAGCTTCTGCTGTCTTCAGTATCTTTAACGCGCCATCAGTGAGTTCATTGTCCATCTTTGGTGTCATACCCGTGTTCCTATTGGCCACTTACCTTCCGGTCGGTCACTGACCAATCGGAAGGTAAGTATATGCTTGAAGGAGGGCTTGTTCAAGCCTTGTACTGGTATGGGGCGTATCTAAAGCTTACTGTTGTGGGAAGCTGCTTAGCCTTTTAGGAAGGGGTTGCTTTTCTTTTCGTTACCAATGGTGGTATTTGGGCCGTGCCCACTGACTACGACAGTGCTTTCATTAAGCGGGAAGAGCTTCGTTTTTATGGAGTTAAGAAGTGTTTGGGTGTCACCGCCGGGTAGGTCGGTGCGGCCAATTGAACCTTGGAAAAGTACGTCACCCACAAATGCGATGTTGTTTTTGGGGGCATGAAAAACGAGATGGCCGGGTGTGTGCCCAGGGCAAAACAAAACGTCAAACTGTAAATTGCCAACAGATACGGTGTCGCCATCTTTTAGCCATTGATCGGGAGTGAATTTTTTGGCCGGGATTCCAGACATTTGGCTTTGCATGTCCATCATCTCTATGAGCATATTATCGCCCTCATGAGGGCCAATTATTGGCGCGTCAAATAAAGAAGAGGCATCGGCAGCACCGCCAGCATGGTCAATATGAGCATGGGTGAGAAGTATCTTCTCAATTATCACCCCTTTCTCTTCAGCTGCTTTTTGTAGTTTTTCGAGGTCGCCACCTGGGTCTATCAGGGCACCTTTTTTTGTTTCGGGGCACCATACAAGAGAGCTGTTTTGTTGGTAGGCAGTAACAGGGATTACGGCAACTTTCATAGGACTTTCCGATCGTTAATAAAAAGCCCCGCAAAGGCGGGGCTAAAGTAGAGCCTTATCGTTACTTAGCTTCTTTGTGCGACGGGAATCGCATTTTCAGCTTGCTCAACAAACTCATCAATTTTATCAAAATTGATGTAGCGATAAATTTCGCCAGACATTGTGTTGAGGTTTTCAGCGTACTCAAGGTATTCGGCTGGGCTAGGTAGCTTGCCCATAACCGCCGCGACTGCTGCAAGTTCAGCTGACCCCAGGTACACGTTCGCACCCTTACCTAAACGGTTGGGGAAGTTACGCGTTGATGTGGAGACTGCTGTTGATTTCGGCGCTATTTGTGCCTGATTTCCCATGCATAACGAGCAGCCAGGCATTTCTGTACGTGCTCCAGCACGACCAAAAATATTGTAGTAGCCTTCTTCCATTAGGATGTGTTCATCCATTTTTGTCGGAGGTGCTAGCCACAAGCGGGTCGATAGTGGAGCTTCTAGGGTTTCAAGTAGTTTACCGGCGGCACGGAAATGACCGATGTTCGTCATACATGAGCCAATAAATACTTCGTCGATTTTTTCGCCCTGTACCTCTGAAAGCTTTTTCGCATCATCGGGATCATTCGGGCAGCAAAGGATCGGTTCGTTGATTTCACTGAGATCGATCTCAATAATGGAGTGGTACTCGGCATCAGCATCGGCACGCATCAGGCTTGGGTTGTCTAGCCATTTTTGCATTTCGTTGACGCGACGCTCCAAGGTGCGAGCATCTCCATAACCATTGGCAATCATCCACTTCAATAAGGTGATGTTGGAGTTAAGGTACTCAGCAACGGCCTCTTCGGAAAGGGTGATGGTGCAGCCCGCTGCAGAACGTTCAGCAGATGCATCTGATAGTTCAAATGCTTGCTCGACGGTGAGATCGTTGAGGCCTTCAATTTCCAGTACGCGACCAGAAAACTCGTTCTTCTTGCCTTCTTTTTCTACGGTGAGCATGCCTTCCTGGATGGCGTAGTAGGGGATAGCATGAACGAGATCACGCAGGGTAATGCCAGGCTGCATTTCACCTTTAAAGCGAACAAGAATGGACTCAGGCATATCCAGTGGCATGACGCCTGTTGCCGCAGCGAAAGCTACCAGGCCCGACCCGGCAGGAAAGGAAATTCCCATTGGGAAGCGTGTGTGTGAGTCTCCACCGGTGCCCACTGTGTCAGGCAGAAGCATGCGGTTTAACCAAGAGTGAATGATGCCGTCGCCTGGGCGAAGGGAGACACCGCCTCGATTCATAATGAAGTCTGGCAGAGTGTGCTGGGTGTCGATATCCACAGGCTTTGGGTAAGCGGCAGTGTGACAGAAAGACTGCATGACCAGGTCTGCTGAGAACCCTAGACAGGCGAGATCTTTAAGCTCATCGCGGGTCATGGGGCCAGTTGTATCTTGGGAGCCGACGGTGGTCATTTTCGGTTCGCAGTATTGGCCTGCTCGAACACCTTCTACGCCACATGCTTTGCCCACCATTTTTTGAGCTAGGGTGAAGCCTTTTGTCGACTCTGCAGGGGCTACTGGTTGGCGAAAAATTTCCGAGGCGGGTAAGCCTAGCGCTTCACGTGCTCGCTGGGTTAAACCGCGACCAATGATAAGGTTGATGCGACCGCCAGCCTGTACTTCATCAAATAGAACGTCAGACTTAAGCTCTAATTTTGAGATCTCTTCGCCAGTAGCGTTGCTTTTTACCACGCCTTCATAGGGGTAGATGTCGATAACATCACCCATCTTCATTTTGGTAACGTCGCACTCAAAGGGGAGGGCACCAGCATCTTCCATCGTGTTAAAAAAGATAGGAGCGATTTTCCCGCCGATGCAAACACCACCGCCGCGCTTATTGGGTACAAAAGGAATGTCGTCACCCATGTGCCACAACACCGAATTGGTAGCAGATTTACGTGACGAGCCCGTGCCAACAACGTCGCCAACGTAAGCGAGGGGGTGGCCCTTTTCTTTTTCTTCTTTAATCTGTGTAAGCGCATCGTGAATACCATCGCGCTCGATTTTTAGCATTGCGTTGCCGTGTAGCGGAATATCGGGGCGCGACCAAGCATCTTGTGCGGGAGAAAGGTCATCTGTATTGGTTTCGCCCGTCACTTTGAAGACGGTTACGGTGATTTTTTCAGCAACTTTATCGCGGCTGGTAAACCATTCTGCATTGGCCCAAGCGTCTAAAACCTGTTGGGCGTGAGTGTTGGTCGCTGCTTTTTCCTGAACATCGTGGAAAGCATCAAATACTAGTAAAGTGCGGGATAGCGCTTTCGCTGCAATAGGAGCAAGTTCTTCATCGTCAAGCAGTGCAACAAGTGGGTCGATGTTGTAACCACCAAGCATGGTGCCGAGTAGCTCGGTCGCTTTTTCCTTGTCGATAACTGGGCAGGTGGCTTCACCTTTGGATATGGCGGTTAAAAATCCGGCTTTTACATAAGCCGCTTCATCAACACCGGGCGGGACACGGTTTACAAGGAGGTCTAATAAAAACTCTTCTTCGCCAGCAGGTGGGGACTTAAGGAGTTCGGTCAGTGCTGAAGTTTGTTCTGCATTCAGTGGTTTGGGTGGAATGCCTTCTACTGCCCGTTCTTCAACATGTTTACGATAAGCTTCTAACAATGTGTAATCCTCTGGCTGTTTAGGGTTGCTATCTATGGCCTACAAATGATGCCTGATTGACTCGCTAAGGCGAGCCAATCAGGCATAGGAACAGATAGATAGAGGGTGTTTTAAATCGCCGCGTCATTTTCGTACAGCGGCGATTTAAAAGAAATTCGCGCGCAATATTTTATACTAACTTGGTGGTTTCTTAAAGGAGAAGTCTTTTTCAGTAGTAAGAGGGCGTTCTTAAGAGCGCATTACTACTTCAATTGGCATTTTTGTGATTTCGTACCCCGCATTTTCTGGGATACAAAGCATCGCGCCAGCCTCTTTCTGTTCGGTCCAGGGCAGTACCGTTACCACCTCTTGTTGTTTTGTGGCGACAATGGCTTCTTCCACAGAGGCATACTGGGCGAGGCGCATCAAATTCATGCGGGTGGGGAAAATAACCTTAAGTTTGCCATTATCGGCATCGCTGAGCGCTTGCTGCGGTGAAATCCAGATGGAGTCGACTGATTCTTGACCGTCATGGCTTCCCAAATGTCCTTCCGGCGCCCTTGCGAGATAAAAATGTGTATCAAAGCGTTTGGGCATCGAGTTCGGGGTCACCCAGTGGGCAAAATGATGCAGTTCATCGAGTGCGAGGTTGAGGTTTTCTTTGCGGGTGAATTCAGCCATACCGCAATGGTTTTTTTCTAGCCGAGCGCGATAAGGTTCCAGTTTTTCAGCGATTTCGTTTGTCACGAGGGAGCTGCTTTCTGTAGGTCGCGCAAATAAAATACCACTTTCTTCAAAGGCTTCCCGAATGGCAGCAATCATCAGTGGTAGTTGTATTTCGTCGGGTTTTGAATCTGCATGGATTTGTTTGCGTAAGTCGGCGTCAAAATCACTCTTAGAAACCTTTCCACCCGGAAAAACCAACGCGCCGGATGCAAAATCAATTTGATGATGGCGCACTACCATAAATATCTCTATGCCTGTGCCAAGTTGATTATCTCTTGCGATAACGATGGTTGAAGACGGTATGGGGGAGGACATTAATTTTCCTTGTCTGAATGAAAAAATATTTTTGTTTTAATAGTTGCTAGGTAATGGTGCTGCCTCCGTCAATAATGAGAGTTTGTCCGGTCATATAGCTCCCCGCATCGGAGGCTAAAAAGACAGCCGCGCCAGCAATTTCTTCGGGGTTGCCAATTCTTGCTAGGGGGGTATGCCCGAGCGCTTGTTTTAGAATGGTTTCGTTTGCCCAGAGTGTTTGAGAAAAATCGGTTTTAATTAAACCTGGTGCAATCGTGTTGGCGCGAATATTTCTGCCTCCGTATTCCACTGCGATATTTCGAGTTAGTGCCATATCGGCTGCTTTGGATATGCCGTAAGTGCCCAGAACTGGGTTGCCTGTTAGTCCTGCAATGGATGAAATGATAATAACGACACCATCTTGCCGTTCTGCCATATCTGGTAGTGCTAGCTGGCATAACCAGTGGTTAGATTTGATATTGCTACTGAGTATTTTATCGAAAGCTGTGTCCGGAATAGTAGACATTGGCCCAAAGTGGGGATTGATGGCCGCGTTACACACTAAAATATCAATTTTGCCAAATTCATTTTTGGTAGTATTTACCAGGTTTTCCAGCTCCTCTTTGCGGGAAATATTACAGGGCACTGAGATGGCTTTGGGTTTGCCGTCTTCACTTAACGCGTTGATTTCAGCGCACACCTGCTCGCAGGCTTCGACCTTGCGGCTGGAAATTACTACATTTGCACCTTGTAGGAACATCTGCTTAGCAATGGCTTTGCCAATGCCTCGGCTTGAGCCGGTGATGAGTGCGGTTTTACCTTCCAGATTAAACATGCTTGAGCTCCTGCTTGATTTTTGAGTATGGTAACGTTTAGGACTTAGTCTTGAAAACGGCTTTTGGCGACATTACACCTAGGTTATTTTTTAAATAGACTATGCTATAAACTTTTCATTTTATACGGAGAATGTGCTGCAGATGAATACAATAATTCGAAAGACGCTGGTTGGGTTTTGCTTGGCTTTAATGATGGGCACTGCCGCCATCGCTGAGGAGGCGGAAAAATTGGTAAACCCTACGGTGGTGTTAGAAACTACTGAGGGAAAGATAAAGCTGGTGCTTTTTCAGGATAAAGCACCTATAAGCGTGCAGAACTTTTTGGCTTATGCCAAGTCAGGCCACTATGACGGGACGATCTTTCACCGAGTTATCGCTGGCTTTATGATTCAGGGTGGTGGCTTTTCCGAGGCTTGGCAGAAAAAAGCCACCAAAGCACCGATTAAGAATGAAGCAAAAAATGGCCTACGTAACAAGCCAGGCACTATTGCTATGGCGCGTACTGGGGTTGTGGATAGTGCGACCTCTCAGTTTTTTATCAATCTTGCAGATAATCGTTCATTGAACCACGGTTCGCGAGACTACGGTTATGCCGTATTTGGTGAGGTGCTTGAAGGGATGGATGTGGTTTTTGCAATTGGCCAAGCGCGAACAGGAATGAAAAATGGCAGACGAGATGTGCCTGTTAAGGATGTGGTGATTAAGAGTGTGACTATCTTGCCGTAGTTATAGTCGCTCTAGAGTTTTAGGCTCGAAGATGTAAAAAAAGCGGCTTTATGAAGTCGCTTTTTTTATGGTTAAAATACGCTTTCCTTCAGGCTTGGGCTTTCAGGTGCTTCTTCAGTCAAGAGGATGTGCTGTTCCGACTGGAACTGAACAGTGCCCTGGGGTGGTGATAGAATTTTTCAGCTTAATTCTAAGCGGGCTGGAATAATGTCTTGGCTTTTGTTTTTAAAAATAATGAATTGCCCACCACAGTGAGTGAGGATAACCACATGGCAACACAAGCCCATTCGGGCTTCAGGATAACGCCATAGCTCGGGTAGAGCAGGCCTGCTGCAATGGGGATCATCATTAGGTTATAAAAGAATGCCCAGAAGAAATTTTGCTTCACCGTGCTCAGGGTCATTTTTCCGAGCTTTATGGAGTGAATAACATCCATCAGGGTATTATTGATTAAGACAATATCTCCCGTTTCCTTGGCAACGTCTGCCCCCGAGCCAATGGCGATGCCGATATCCGCTTGGGCTAAAGCAGGTGCGTCATTGATGCCGTCACCCACCATGGCGACCTGGCAGCCTTTTTCTTGCCAGCGCTTCACCTGATCGATTTTATTTTCGGGTTTTACTTCTGCTTGGTATTGTTCAATACCTGCTTGTTGTGCGATTTCTTTAACCGCTGAAGGGTTGTCGCCCGAGATTAAAACGATGTCGATACCGAGTGATTTTATTTCTGCTATTGCTTGTGCTGAATCCACCTTGATTTGGTCTGATAGTGTGAGAGCACCTAACAATATATTGTCTTCTGAAATATACACAATACTGTGGCCTTGTGTGTTGCGGTTTCCTATCTGCTCAGTAAGTGGAATAAAACCTTCTGCATCATCACACACAAATTCAGCCTTGCCGAGCCTGATGCGTTTTTCATTGATTGTTGCCTGTGTGCCCTGGCCTTGTATTTCGGTAACGTCACTGGTGTGTAATGGCGTAATAGACTGATCACGCGCTGCTGCAACGAGAGCTTTTGCGAGGGGGTGGCTGGAGTGGCTTTCTATGCTGGCCGCTATTGTTAAAAGGTCAGCTTCGCTGTGATTATTTAATGGAATGGTATGCACCAGTTCTGGATGCCCTTGTGTGATGGTGCCCGTTTTATCAAAGAGTATTACGTCGAGCTTGGATATTTTTTCCAGCAACGAGCCCTTTTTAAATAAAATACCCCGCTGTAAGCCTGCGGCACTCCCTACCATAATGGCAGTGGGTGTGGCCAAGCCAAGGGCGCAAGGGCAGGCAATCACTAAGACAGCAATCATTAGTTGGAAAGAAAATAAAAAACGACTGCTTTCTGAATTAATTTCGATAGGAAGAAAATACCAAAGGCAGAATGTAGCAAGGGCTGAGAATACCACCAAGGGGACAAAGTAATTGGAAATTTGGTCTGCAAGCCGTTGAATGGGCGCTTTATCTGCTTGGGCATCTTCTACCATGGCGATAATTTGTGCCAGCAAGGTGTCTTTGCCTACGCGTGTTGCTTGAAATGTTATAAGGCCGTTCTGGTTTAAGGTGGCGCCGGCCACAGAGTCGCCGGGTTTTTTTTCAACGGGCATGGATTCGCCGGTAAGAAGTGATTCATCAATACTAGTGATGCCCTCCGTTAGGAGTCCATCTACAGGAATTTTTTCGCCGGGCTGAACCTGAATAAAGTCACCAACGACAATCTCACTTAATGGTACTAAATCGGACTGGCCGTTAATAAGGCGTCTCGCTTTATCCGCTTGCAGGGAAAGAAGTTTTTCCAGTGCTGCGCTGGTTTTAGACTTTGCGCTGCTTTCCAGTAGTTTTCCCAGCAGAATAAAGGTGATAATTAATGTAGAGCTATCAAAAAAAGTGTGTGCCATTGGGTCGATAAATAAGAAGGAGTAAACGCTGTAAAAATAGGCGGCGCTAATGCCCAAGCTAACCAATACATCCATGTTGGTGGCGCGGTTTTTTAGGGAGTAATACGCCCCTCTGTAAAAATAGAGTCCGGGGCCGAACTGTACTAATGATGCGAGAATAAAAAGTAATAAGTTGGTTTGGGCGTGTTGAAATGGGCTGAGGTAGGTTAGGAAAAGTACCGGAAAAGCTAGGGCAGCGGAAAAAATAAAAAGTTTTTTTTCTTTGCTCGTTTTTTTTTGTTCCGGTGTTGTGTTGGTATTTTCTATCTTTTCAGCTTGATATCCTGCCTGTGTAATATGAGCGATAATTTCTTCTGGGGAGATTTGTGTTGCTTTGTATTCCACTGTGCAGCGTTTTAAGGGGAAATTTACGTTGGTATTTACTATTTCAGGGGTATTTTTCAGTACCTTTTCTATAGTGTTGGCGCAGTTAGCACAGGTCATACCTTCTACTGAAAGCGTTATGTTGGTATTGTTTTTATCAGTAGTGGCGGGGTTATTTTGTGTGTTTGCTATTTGTGGTGTAGGCAGCGATACAGGAGGTGTAAGAAAAAAATCTTCTTCCAATATGGCGCTTTCCAGTATGCCTCTGTTCGTGATGTCTTCGTTGTAACTGACATTGGCGGAACTATTTTCCAATGAAACAGAAACCTCTGCCACACCATCTATTTTGGTGAGCGCTTTCGTGACTGCTTTAACGCAGTGTTGGCAGGTCATGCCGTAAACATGCAGCGTTTCTGTTTTCATTAGTTATCTCTGGTTTGCTAGATTTTAATCCTTAAAGGATTTAAGACTTTGATCTATGTTTATTCTTTAGCGCTAAAATCATATTCTTTTAGTGCTTCGATAAGTGCTGCTATATCTGTGTCAGCTTGGCAGTGAAAATTTGCATTGCCAGAGTCTAGATCCACTTCGATATTCTCTAGGGATTTATCTTCTGCTAGAATTTTTTTGACACGTTTTACACAATTCTGGCAAGACATACCTTCAATATGCAGTGTTTTTTCTATTTTTTGGGATGACATGATTTTTCCTTTGTGTGATTGGGTGTATTTGATTTAGGTATTCGTATTATTTTGGGCGCGTTTGTGAAATTTAAACAGGGCGTTGATGAGCTCATCCGTTTTTTGTTCAGCATTACCTGCTTTAATTGATTCCGTTAAGCAGGTTTCTACATGGTTTCTCAGTAGTAATTGCGCCACGCCATCCAGTGCGCGCTCGGCAGCCGTTACTTGACTGATGACATCAATACAATATTTTTCTTCGTCCACCATTTTGGCGATGCCGCGGATTTGCCCTTCAATACGTTTTAAGCGGGAAAGGGTATTTTCTTTTATTTGGGGTTTGATCATGGCGCTGCAGACCCTGTTAGGTGCTTTTAATAAACCATACCCCCGTAGGGTATTGAGGTCAAGGTAATAGAAAGCGATTAGATGCTAAGAAGTCATTTTCTATGAGGTGTTAACAGGCTGTTAAAGGTTAACGGAGGGTGGGGTGGTTTGCAGAATGCTGAATGCCCTTTGTAGCGGGCATTCAGAGGAGAATAGCTCTATTTTTAAGCGTTTACTGTACCTTGGTTTTCTTCTTCCACGACGACTCCAGCGCGGGTTTGAAAGGTATAGGGTTCGTCACTGACTTTTTCGATGAGACCCTGTGCTTCTAGGCAGTTGAATATGGCGAAAACCTGTCCGGCGAGTAGCGATATCATCATCGGGTTGCGCTTTTTATTCAATACCGCCGGTATGGCTTCGTAGGCATTTTGAGGCGCTTCCGCCAAATACTTTACTGCGCGATCCAGGCGAATTTGGTTAAAGTTGAGAATTGCATCGATACGCTCATTGACGTTTTCGAGAGAGCCCCCGTGGGCAGGGTATATCACTTTAATGGGGTGGTTTTTATAATGTTTTAGCGAATCCATGTAGGATTGAAGAGGGTTTAACTCGGAGCCCCACCATATGCTTACATTGGGGAAGATGGAGGTAAGTACTTGGTCGCCTGATAGCATAATGCCATCTTCCTCACAAAACAGCGCCGCGTTATGGGGAGTATGGCCATAACCATCCACTGTTTTCCAGGTTCGATTTCCAATTTTCATGCTGAAGCCTTCATTGAAGGTTTCAACATTTAGCTCGTCCAGATCTGGACAGCCGTATTTAAAGCCATCCTGCATGGCATACACGGCACCGAGGCTTTCTTCTGGTACGCCCCAGCTTGTGAAAAACTCGGCCACTGATTCTTTGTTGTCGCTTGCACTGCGCCACATGCGCTGCACTGCATCCACTTCTTTCTCTGGCATGACAATAGGTGCGCCGGTATTTTCCTGCAGCCACTTTACGCCACCGACATGATCGGGGTGGCCGTGAGTGAGGTAAATGCGCTCTACACCTTTTGCTCCGAGGGGGGAGTCCAGCAGCATTTGCCAGTTTTTATAGCAGTCTTCAGAAGGAATGCCGGTATCTACGATGGTTAAGCCTTTATCGCCCTCTATCAAATAGCAGTTGATGTGATCAGGGTTGTGAAGCATAGGCTGCCTGAGAACATGTAGCCCTTCGGCAAGTTGGGTGATTTCTCCCATAGGGAATGCGTCGGCAATGAGGGGGTACGTTGTGGACATAGAGCTAAACCTTACAAGAAATATATGTTTGGGATCATTTTTGCGAGCATTGTTTTGTACTCACGTTAAGGATTTTTGTCTGTGAATGTGCGAATGTTGTTCGCTATTACAGTGTTAATGATGCCGGTTGGGAATGATAGAAGCGGCGATTATCGATTAAATGGCTTTAAAAAGGTAGTGATAGTCTCTCTCTTAGTAAATGCTTATAGAAAGGCTCTATCCGATAATCCAATATAGGTAGTTCAGCGGCTTATATTAGATCAAACGGTTGAAGTCTGTATTAGCTTTGAAACGCTCGCTTCTTAATCCTCTTTAGGGTTATAAAATGATTTAAAAATTTAGCCTGGAGATAAAATGGATTTCGAATGTTTCAGTTGTGAGCTAAAAGCGGGAGTGGCCCACCTAAACCTAAGGCGGCCAGAGAAACGAAACTCCATGGTTCCGTCATTTTGGAACGATTTGCCGACACTTGTCAGGCAGCTTGATGCAGAAGCGCAAACGCGCGTGCTGGTGATTTCCTCTCAGGGCGAGCACTTTTGTTCGGGGATGGATCTGGCTGTTTTTTCTGACGCATCTCTGCAGGATAAGGAGCTGGAAATAGGGCGGCAACGGGAAAAGTTTCGGCATTTTGTTGAGGGCTTGCAGGATGCCTTCACTGCCCTAGAGCAGGCGAGGTTCCCGGTTTTGTGTGCGGTGCAGGGTGCGTGTATCGGTGGGGCGCTGGATCTGCTTGCCGCAAGTGATTGTGTTTATTGCACTGAAGACGCCTACTTTTCCATCGCAGAAACCAATATTGGATTAGTGGCTGATCTGGGCACGCTGCAGCGCTTGCCTCACGCTATTCCCCTAGGGATTCTAAAAGAAATGGCCTACACCGGAAGGAAAATAAACGCCCAAGAGGCGCAGCGAATTGGCCTGGTTAATCAGGTTTATGACGATTATAAGGCTCTTCTGGAGGGGGTTCTGAGTATCGCGAAAAATATAGCCAGCCATTCACCACTAGTCGTAAGCGGCTGTAAAGAAATGATTAACTATAGTCGCGACCATAGCGTGGCCGATAGTCTACGCTTTATGTCCACTTGGCAGGCGGCGATGTTTCACGGCAGCGATATGATGTTGGCTTTCGCGGCAAAGGCAAAAAAAGAGCAGGCTGATTTTACGCCTATTGCGCCCCAAAAGAAGCTTTTTGGAGGTGGTGAGTAATTTGGGTAGTTTGGTCTGACCACTTATATCAAGAAGTTACAAACGTCGACACAGGCTTAAGGCAGGTGCTTAAGAATAACGCTTAGAAAGATGAAGAAAAAAGGGGTAAGATGCGACGGGCTTAATTGGGATGTTTTGCATGCATGAAGCCTGAGGATATTCGGGTCATCACAACTTCGGTAATATGTAACGAACATTTTTCATGAGGCCTTTGCTTGAGAGTATTTTGCTCTCAAGCAAAGGCCTCTATATAAAAAAAATATAGGGGAAGGCTATCATGGCTAAAAAACTTGAAGGTGCAGGATTACGCGGCCAGGTTGCAGGAAAAACTGCATTATCAACCGTAGGAAAAACCGGCTCAGGCCTGACTTATCGCGGCTACGACGTAAAAGATCTGGCCGAAAACACTTGCTTTGAAGAAGTGGCTTACATGATTTTTCATGGCGAACTTCCGAATCAAGGGCAGTTGGATGAGTACCGCGCCAAATTAAAAACTCTGCGTGGTTTACCTAATGCTCTGAAAATTGTTCTGGAGCAGATTCCCAAAGATGCACACCCCATGGATGTTATGCGCACCGGTTGTTCTATGTTGGGCAACCTAGAAACAGAAATGGACTTCTCCCAGCAACAAGAAAAAACAGACCGTTTGCTGGCTGCTTTTCCATCCATTATCTGCTATTGGTATCGTTATAGTCATGATGGTGTGAAAATCGAAACTGAGACCGACGACGAGTCTATTGGTGCACACTTTTTACATTTACTTCATGGTAAAAAGCCCTCTGAATTGCACGCCAAAGTCATGGATGTTTCTTTAATTCTTTATGCTGAGCATGAATTTAACGCATCGACTTTTACCGCTCGTGTTTGCGCTTCTACCTTATCTGACCTTCATTCTTGTATTACCGGTGCAATTGGTTCACTGCGTGGACCTTTGCATGGCGGTGCAAATGAAGCGGCTATGGATCTGATTCAAACTATGACTTCAGCTGACGATGCTGAAGAGAAAATTATGGGCATGCTGGCACGTAAAGATAAAATCATGGGTTTCGGACACGCTATTTATAGTGAATCTGATCCACGCAATGGCATTATTAAAGAATGGTCTGAGAAGCTTGCCAATGATGTGGGTGATACGGTGCTTTATCCCGTTTCCGTGCGTTGCGAAGATGTTATGTGGCGTGAGAAAAAGCTTTTCTGTAATGCGGACTTCTTTCATGCATCGGCTTATCACTTTATGGATATTCCCACCAAACTGTTCACGCCCATTTTCGTGTGCTCGCGTTTAACTGGTTGGGCTGCTCACGTAATGGAGCAACGTGCCGATAACCGTATTATTCGCCCAAGTGCTGAATATACTGGCGTTGAGCCTCGTACAGTTAGCCCTATCGAAAGCAGATAAAAGCTTTAGCTGGGTTATAAGTTTGTAATAAAAAAAGCCGAGTCACTTTTTAAGTGGCTCGGCTTTTTTTTGGAAAATTTTGCCGGTAATATTTTTATTTATGGTTTTTTTCGGCCTTTATTTGAATTTTTTTATTTTAATCAGCGCTTAGTTTTAGATGATACATTGCCGGAGTGAGCATCTTCAAAGGTTTGATGTAGTAGGGGTAGTAGCGCGCAATTGGGGCATGCCATCGGTCGCGATACTGATCTATATAATAAAATGCACCAAGCATATTCGTATTTTTAATACGGTTTATGGTGTAGGTGCCCCATACCCCCCATTTTATCCCCAGTGTTTTAAAACGGCGAAAACGGAAAAAATTCGATACGGTATCAAAAACCAACTCCGACTCTGGGAATTCATTTGCCATCTGGCTGATGATGGTCTCAATATCTGAATGGTCGAAATAAATAAACATGCCAGAAGACATAACAAAAATGCCTTTGTCTCGATGTTCTATTTGTTTAAACCAGGCGGGATCGAACGCAGAGCAAGTGATGAATTTAAGACGGTCAGTTTCATTAATGAATTTACGGCGTAGCTCGATGCTATCTTCCAGGTCAATGTCGTACCAATGTATTTTTCCGTTATCCACCCGAAAAAAAGTAGTGTCCAAACCGGCGCCAAGGTTAATAATGGTGGCTTCAGGGTTCTTTTTAATAAACTTCACAATCAAACGGTCAAACGTGGCTGCACGTATCGGAAAAGCAAGCCCGTCACCATCCAGGTTTTTCGCTAATTGACTGAAGTCATAATCTATCTGCTCTACCATATTTTGAGCCATTTCATCATTTACGATGGGCATTGACTCTTTTTGTTCTATTGCCCTGAAATAAAGGGGAATGAGCATGGTTTCTTGCACGGGGCCTAGCTTTATCTTTACTTTATTATTATTCGACATGACTACCTACTGCATAATGAGAGTGTAAAGCACGCTAAGTTTGTCTTAGCGAAGTTGCTTGAGGCACTCACTCATCCGTGAGTGATGGTGGTGCAGGCATTATCATACCTGAAAGCAGTGAAGATGCTAACACGCTGCTCGATCAGAAGGGTTCTAATTGGGTAGTTGTTTTATTGCTGGTTTGAAAATCTGGTAGAACGAGGGGATTTCTCTTAAGCCTTTTTCTGCGGCCTCTTTTGATAGGTAGGTGGCGTAGTAAATGGAGTAATGCGTATCATAACCCTTGAGTTGAGTGCGGTAGGGTAGATGCCCTAAGCCGCTGTACGCACGATGGGCTGAAAATTCTGCGTGACTTTTGGCATATAAAAGGCG
>DFBZ01000132.1:0-638 GCA_002366835.1 Gammaproteobacteria bacterium UBA3067 | reverse complement strand
CCTTGCGGGGGGCTTAACGGTAGGTTGGACGGGTTTGAGGTGCTGAAGGTTTTCGGGTTCTTTATTTACGCCTAAGGTAGATAAGTTGCTTGAAACAAAGATAGGTTCGATCTCTAATTTCAGGAAGTTTTTCATGTTGGGTTTAGGTGAGCCGATGAAACCCTTTCGTGTGAGCGTTGAGTCATTATCTTTGGCATTGATGCTGGGGGTATTCAGACCTTGATTTAGAATGTTTGTACTGGCATTCACTCTATCAAGGCTTGCTAGAAGCTGGCTATAGGCCAAGTGTGTTTGTATCTCAAGGGAGCATAAATGTATATTGTTGAGTAGGGCGCCTTGATCTGGATGGGTTGTAGTTCTCAGCTGTGGGGTGAGTAGTTTTTGAAGTTTGGCTTGTTGTTTTAGTGTTTTAAAAAGGTGGTAGCGGTGCGCGTAGTCTAGCAGTGCAATGCGAAGGCGTGTCATCATCGCTATTTCAAAAAGCTGTTCACTTTGTTTTATTTTTCTCTCATCTTCTATGTTGTAATCGACGCCCCTTGGGGTTGTTTTTTTTTCGGTGTGCGTGGCTTGCTCTGCTTTTTCTAACTTTTTTAGTAGGTGTTTAGATGATTCATGCCAGACTTCTACAGGTGGTGAGC
>DFBZ01000155.1 GCA_002366835.1 Gammaproteobacteria bacterium UBA3067 | reverse complement strand
GCGATTTAGCTCGCTTCAAAAAACAGTTTAAAATAAGAAATACGAAGACCATCAAAAAGGGAGGGGAGCTAATTGTCTTTTTTGAGCATGGCTTTGTTCCCGCCAAGTAGGAAATAATGGTACCCCTAGTGACACACTATGGTGTGTCATCTGTTGCCTTTCCTAGCTATGCTCCCACTTGGAACCTAACTCCCCCGCTGTTGATAAGGGACACCAGCAATAACACGCTAATGGGATCTACCAACCCCATTGTTTATGTTCAGGCATTAGCTGCCCAAGCTTTGCGGGAAGATCTACCCGGAATAATGGTACGTCAGGTTTTACGCGTTGTAGCAAAAAAAGAAAGCGCCGACCAAGTGGAGAAAAACTTGGGAACAGGTGGTGCCGTGGCAACTGCTATATTTAACTATGCCACAGAAAGAGCGGATCTTCGCAGTTGGCTAACACTACCAAACGATGCGCAAATATATCGTAACACCTTGGCCAAGGGTGAATATGACCTAAAGCTGACTAATGGGCTGGCTTCTGACTCAGTATCTATTAAAATTGTACCTGGCAAGAAAACGCTGCTGCGTGTTATCAGCACAGGGGGTACCATGCATACAAATGTTATTGTTTTATAACGATTAGAACCAGGAGATAGAAAATGAAAGCCTACTTACTTACCGGCGTTTTAATTTCAGCAGTGGGGTTGGGGGGATGCGCCACATCAGGCATGGAGGCTGAGGGAAAGCCTTCAGACGATCCGAAATATGCAAAACATTTGGTCATTCATAACGAGGCCCTCGCGGATAAGATTATCATCCAGGAGATGCATGCACGCGTAGCAAGAAGTGGCTTATTAGAGGTCAGCCTAGTGTTAGCCAACCTTACAAGCACTGATAAAAATATCCAGTATCGATTTTCTTGGTACGATGCAGATAACTTTGAAGTAGAACAAGACTCGCGCGCGTGGACCCCCGTAGTTTTGCATGGGAAGTCAAAATCAAATATGCAGGGTCTCGCCCCAAATCCAACCGTAACTACCTATAAAGTCAACATAAGGGAATTAAAATGAAAAAGGCAAATAGATTAAAAGTTATCGCCATCTGCACGCTATTTAGTGTCGGCCTCACTGGTTGCGCAAGTACTAAGGTCGGTTATGGTGATGCGGGGGCCGTAGAAAGCACAACAACAGACTTTGGCTCCACTGACTTACAAATGATTGCCGGAAAGATGGTCGACTCATTACTGACCTTTCCTCCTATTGTTGATATTACCAGCAAACGACGGCCGGTGATGTTTGTCGACACTATAAAAAATAAGACCTCTGAGCATATCGATACCGAATCTGTAACAGATACTATCTCAAGTAAAGTATTGCGCTCAGGTAAGTTCCGTTTTGTGGATATGACCAAAGTTGCAGCCGTTCAAAAACAGATGGCTTACCAAAATGAGAGCGGTATGGTTAGCAAGTCGTCGGCAATGAATATGGGTCGGCAGATCGGAGCTGAATATATGATGTATGGTAACTTATCAAGTATCGTAAAGCGTTCGGGTAATAGCAAAGATGTTTATTATAAGTTTACCTTGAAGGTAATGCATGTTGAGTCAGGTATTGTTGAATGGTCTGATGAAAAAGAAATCCGAAAAACGGCGAAAAAATCTTTATTTGGCGCATAAAAACTTAATATAACGGTTTGATTTCAAGCAGTTTAAGCTTATAGCCACAGTAATGATTAAGATTTGACAGACTAAAAAAGCAGGTAGTTGCTCGCTTTTTTAGTCTGTCTTTACAGAATTAAAACTTTTGTTTTATTCCTATGGAATAAACCGCAACGTCTTCATCATCCAAGCTATACCAATCTGCACCAAATCGAGCGAATGAGTTTGCCCCAACTTGATAATCTATTCCTAAACCAAAAAACACGTCAGAACCCGAATCACTGCCCGAAGCCAAGCTTGATTCCCAGTCAACATCCCAGTTTGTTAGCCCTAATTTAGCATAAAGATTTATATCGTTCTGCAAGGAAAAAACCCCGACAGCAGACAGGTGAAATGCACTAGCCTCAGTGCTCACAGTGTTTTTTTCTACTTCACCAAGGTTTGCCCAGCCTAATTCCACCGAAAGCGCATCATTAACAAAAAAGCCTGCAAAAATATTAAAAGCAGTATCCGAATCATCCATTACGTCATAACTCGCAAGCCCTAATGTGGCACCCGCATAAAAATTCTGCACGCCTGCGCTGGGGCGAGACACATTGATATCACCTGCAATGTTCGAATCCGCAAACCCCTGTGAGCCTATTACTAGCCCACCACACAACATAAAAAGTAATCTTGAACGTTTCATCCGGTCAACCTCCTTTGTAATTGGGCCACAAACATGGCTTAAGGAAATCATACGACCGTTAATATCCCAGAGCAATGCAAATGAACATTAATCCCATTACGGTTTTCTTGCTGCACCCAAGCCCTTCATCATTATTTCAGGTTGCGATTTCGTCCTGCTTTTGCTTATGGTGTAATTAAACCTAGAAGCCGCAGTTGGAGTACGAAATTCTGCACATCGACAGTAGGCGCTTTAGGCGGGCTCTTGCCGCACTTACGCCCAATAAGGTGAGCGCGAATTTTGGAAACTCCCTATGCACGACAATATCTCGTCTAAAGCGCCTACTGTCGGTGTACATCTTTTTCGCACCTTTATGCACTCGGGGTGGAACTGAGGTTTCTAGCAGGCTGTTGAAAAAGTCCCGCATGCTAGCTGGCGGAACTACCAGGCGGACATCGAAAAACTGTTGGTGCAGATAAAAACTATGATACGAAAGATTTTGTTGATTCTTGCCGAGTCATGAAGATAACGCCACATGTCGCACGCAACGACAAGCGAAAAGGCGGGTCAGCCATAGATGCCCGAACCAGCCATCACGAAGGGTACAAGGTAAGTATGAAAGTTCGCAAACGGGTTGAGGAACCTTTTGGCTGGGGGAAGACCATAGGCTTAATTAGACAGGTTAAAGTACGAGGCTTAGGTCGCGTTAACTCCGTACTCACTATGACATTTATAGGTTGGAATTTAACGAGGATAGTTAATTTACAGGAGTAATCCGTCTAATGAGCGGAAATAGCGGAGAAACTCCGCGAAACTAAGGATATATTGAACTAAAAGGAGCAAAAAATTCAACTTTAACCTGGCTCTACAGCTTGGAATGAAAATAAACTTCAAATACGAGCTGATTTCAACAGCCTGTTAAAGTAGAGCTATCCTTTTTATTGCTAATGAGTATGCCTGAGCCCTGACTATGCCCCGAGTAATCCTGTTTGATGGAGTTTGTAAACTGTGTGAATACTCTGTGTGCTGGATTCAGCAGCATGACAGGGCAAAACAATTTCGCTATGTGTCTCTTCAAAGTGAAGAAGGCCAAATATACGCGAGAAAATATAGGGTAGATTTAGAAAATATTGAAACGGTGCTGTATGTGTCTGATGACAATGTGCTGGAGCGAAGTGATGCGTTTTTTGCTATTCTCAGAGAGCTGGATTCCTGGCCGCGTTTTTTTTATTTTCTGCGG
>DFBZ01000091.1:12966-13629 GCA_002366835.1 Gammaproteobacteria bacterium UBA3067 | reverse complement strand
CGCCATGTGGCTTACCGTGACCTTATGCTTTTCAATTAACTCAAGACCCTCTTGCGGATCCCATTTTTCCACCAGCACCAGGGTGTGCCCCATATGCAGCCCGCCGGTTCCAAAACCACCCGGGGCAGCATGGTACAAAGGCCCCGTCACCATGTGAACACCTTCATGGGCTTTCAGGTCAAACAGCGCCCCCATCAACGTTGACATCATTGCAGTCGCATCAGGATCATTATCTTCTAATGGGCGGCGAACGCCTTTAGGACGGCCAGTGGTGCCTGAGGTATAAAGCATTAACTGCCCAGCGGCACGATTTTCAGGCAAATCACCAGACTGCCCTTCAAATAGTTTTTCATACGGCTGAAAGCCTTCAATATTGCCGACGCTATAACACTTGGATATATCGTAATCCAATTCATTCACAGCTTTTTTAGCTGCGTCGCTAAATTTCTCAGCAACTACAAACACCTCAGCGCCACAGTTATCGAGAATGTAGGACATCTCTGGACCTGTGAGGTGATAATTGATTGGGGTGATGTAAGCGCCAATTTGCTGTGTGGCTAAAAACACTTCGAGATATTCAGGCACATTGGACATGACAATCGCCACAGCCCCACCTTTTTTTATACCTAGTGCACGTAAACCATGAGAGATTTGATTCACTCG
>DFBZ01000091.1:12478-12841 GCA_002366835.1 Gammaproteobacteria bacterium UBA3067 | reverse complement strand
CAAAGACGCAGTTTAGTCTTCTCTTTGTAGCATATGCATAACACAAATTGAGCCGGCACCCATCATGTGAACCATGCCATTTTTGGCACCTTCTACCTGACGTTTACCTGCTTCACCGCGCAATTGAACGGTTGCATCCCATACCTGGGCAAGTCCAGTTGGACCACCTGGATGGCCGCGCGCAGTTAAACCACCATCTGGGGAGAATGGAATACGCCCACCAATGGAGGTTGCACCCTCTTCAACAAGACGGTCACCCTCTCCCTCTCCACAAAAGCCCATTAGCTCATAGTACATAAGCTCTTCAATAGGGAATGCATCATGAACATGTACAAAGCTGACATCATCAGGACCAACTCCCGC
>DFBZ01000091.1:0-12310 GCA_002366835.1 Gammaproteobacteria bacterium UBA3067 | reverse complement strand
GCCAAAACCTCTTCAGGTGTCACTTCATGGTCTGACTGACGCTGCGCATAAGGGTTATGCCGTGCGTGATTCCAGTTTTTAGCCGCTATTTTAGCGAAGGTTTCTACTGTAGTGCCGCGTTCGTACATGCGACGTGTTGCCCACATGGCGAAGAATCCAGCAGGCAAAATAATGGAATCAATTGTCGGGTCTTCCCCCGCCATTGATTTCATCATGCTCATGCCCATTTTCATCATGTCATCAAAGCCTACCGCCATGGCGATTTCACAATCACCTGAGCGTACCGCACGAACCGCTTCACGAAATGCGGTAGAACCAGTGGCAGAAGCATTCTCTACGTGAGTGACTGAGGCATTGTTTAAGCCAAGATCTTTGGCAAAGCCAATGCCTTCAAGCATTTGGCCGCCCAGATAACCATTGTAGAGCTCTCCTACTTCCTTAAATTTGATTCCTGCGTCATTAAGAGCGGCCTTCGCTGCAGTAAAATACATATCGCGTACAGGGGGAGCGGTTCTTTGAAAAGGGTGCATACCAACACCAATGACATATACGTCATCTATCATGTCTAAATCTCCAGTTTTTAATAATTATTTATTAGATTAAGCGACGCTAAAACAGAAAGTACAAAGCTCTGTGTCGCCTTTTTTCACAACTGGCTGGAGATCAAGTTTCATCTTCATGCCGATTTCCCAGTCACCCTCTTTACCTTTCAGGTTTGCCTGAACACGCACACCATTTGGCAGGTCTACCTGACCGACACCGGTGCCGCCGAAGCCCATTTCAGTGGCTCCCATAACGGGCATATTAATGTATGTCCAAGAGTAGAGAACGCCCTCAGTGGGTAGTTCCACAGTCTCCACAGGCTCTTCTGTAATGGGGCATTGCTTACGAATGGGGAAATAATGCTGGTCAGCTGCTTTGCTGTACGAGCCCAGCAATGCAGGCGAGCCATCCTCGTGAATCACGAAGTAGCCCTCTTCAAGTGGTTTTCTTGACATTTAGCGCTCCAATGGTTTGAGTTGTTTTTATCTTATTATTTAGGTTTAGAGGACAGCAGCCTACTTTTGGCCAAGCCACTGGTTCTACGTTTCTGACACACTCGGTAGTTTGTGTAGGACAACGCACCATACGATAAAGGAAGTGGTGAGGAAATCCGCCACCCCCCATGTTTTGAAGCCGAGTAAAATTCATCACTCGACTTCAAAAAAAGAGTAGGAGCAAAAAACTAGATCACTCCCTATCTCGTGGCATCATACCAATAATCTGCTTGAGCACAAGTTCCAGAGAATGTGCTCGCAATAAGAAGGGGGCGCTAAGGAGCGGGATGAGCCAGGTAGACGGGATACCACCTGTGTGGCTGCAATTGAACACTTACATTATCAGCATCAACCATCATGACAGGGATAGTCACTTGCAGCGCCATCTTTCCATGCCCATTTTCCAGTGAAACAGGCACTAAGCCGCTGGCTAACAAGGCTTTGTCGGAAGCATATACCTGATACGAAATTTCAACCCTGGCCAAGGCTGGAAGAGCTTCCTCATTCACAGCAATCACTGCTGCCTGCCCATTTAACACGGAACTAAAGGCATCTTCTGAAAACTGGTAGCTAATATTTTCCAACCTAAATTTCTCATCACCATATTCCGCCCTCGACTTTTCAAGGGCGACGATACTAGACTTGAGTAATTGAACATTGCGTGAAAGACTTTCAATAGACTTCCTAGCATCACTGTCCGAACAAGCCACCATCAAAGCAAAAAATGGCACAAGTAATACCGCTACTTTCCTATTCATGATTTATTTAGCCCCCCCATTAGGCTCGAAGTTACCAGCCATACCCACACAGAGTCAGGCTCGAGAATAAAGTTTTCGTCTCTTAAGCACCTTCTCAACATACTCTCTGGTTTCACGCTGAGGCAGGTATTTAATCAAACGCATCAGTACTTTCTGGTTGCTCATCCCATTAATTACGGAGACCGCTTTTTGCATTTGAGGAACCGGCGTAAACGCCCTAGCCACATTTGCACTGCCCGTATTATATGCAGCAACCATGCAGTACAAACGGCTAACAGGATTTTCAATTTTCTTTAAATATCGGAAACTCAAAACATTGAGGTAAGCCGCACCCACTTTTATATTATTCTCCGGTTTGTAAAGAAAACCGGCTGAAAGAAGCTTTTTATTCTTAAAGAGGACTCGGCTGGCATCCCTGCCCGCAGAGCGAGGCACGATTTGCATCAAACCGAAGGCCGGAATATGAGAGCGAGCCAGAGGATTAAAGTGACTCTCTGTATGCATAATCGCCATCATTACATCTGCGGGAATTTGAAACTCGTTGGAATACTTCTTTACTAACGGTAAATATTGCCTGGCTTTGTCCCGCATTCGGTTTTTTGGTAAAGGAACAACATAAGTTAATGTTTTAGAAAGCCCCTGCCCCGCCAGGTCACCACGCATCGCAACTTGGTCCTGATAACGCACATACGCGCGCGCCATCAGCTGTTGCGCCAAGCGAGCGATGTCTTTGTCGGAGGGTTTATCTGTTTTAAATAACTCGCTGAAAACTAGTTGATCCAGACCATTCTCATCCGCTACATCAAAGGTGTGCTTCATAACCAGGTCACGCTGCAAAGCGGCCGAGACAGTGCTACCCAAAAGCTCCTTCAACTCAGTGCCAGCAAACGCCTTCAGCTCCAGGGTGCTCATACCTTTAAGCGCGCTGACCCGTATTTCATTGCTCGCATAGTCCACAACGCGCTTAGATTGCCAGTTATCCCCGTACTCCACCCATTTTGACTTCCCCGAAAGCTCGACGCTAGACCAATGTTTCCTGACTTCCAACGCAATCCGTTCTGCGCGCTGCTTCACTTGCCAGGCCATTTCCTGGTAATACTGATCTGACTGAACCATCAACTTGCGCTCAGCTTCATCGGCACTAGGATTCGCTTGAGACGAAGAGCTATTTTCTTCCCCTACATGCCAAAAACCGGGGTTCTGAGACTGAATCGTCGAAACCGGGGCCGCGTAAACTTGCGGGCATAATAGAAGCAGACAGAAAACACCATTCTTCAGCAGCCTAAGACGTATTATCACTTCCATTCGCAACTCCACCCGGATGCCATTTATTCGATACTCATCGTTAGAAAGGGGGCTCATTAAAACAGTATATAAAGCCCCGCACAGGCGCGCCGACTTTTTGGAGCTTTATTTATTCAAACAAGACCTTGTTCCGCACTTCTGCCTAATCTACCTTTAAGCTAGAATAGCCGACTTTATTTTTATTCTTTCTGGTTACAAAAACATGCCTCTCGCTTCTTATAAAAAACTATCACTTGCCAAGCCCTTACAACACCTGCTTTTGGTAACAATCTGTGCATCCACCTTGGCAAGCTGTGTTACGGTGGCCTCTAGAGCGGGCTCAAAAGTTGGAGAAAACCTTTCCAAAGCGATCTTAAATAGCAACGACCTTGAAACCATAAGAGCCGGCACACCTGCTTATCTTATTCTACTGGACAGCCTGATCCAGGCAGAACCTGAGAGCAGCCAGCTATTAATCTCCGCAGCTCAAATCACCAATGCCTACGCGGGTGCTTTCGTCGAAGAGCCCACAAGAGCCAAGATTCTTGCAAGCAAATCTCTGGACTTTGCTGAACGCGCCGCATGCATTCATAAAACCGAGCTTTGCGCGTTAAATAAAACTCCTTTTGACCAGTTCAAACTCTCTATATCACATGCCAGCAAGAAAGACCTGAGCTTTCTTTACACCCTCGGCAGCAGCTGGGCTAGCTGGATTCAGTCCCATAGCGACGACTGGAACGCAATCGCTCAAATCGCAAGGGTTCAGCTAATTATGGAAAAAGTCGTCGAAATAGATGAACTTCATGATGACGGCGGTGCACACCTCTACCTGGGGACGCTATCTTCGTTACTTCCTCCGGCATTGGGAGGAAAGCCAGACGTGGGTAAAAAGCACTTCGAGCGCGCCATTGAAATATCTAAGGGCAAGAACCTGTTGGTAAAAACCATGTATGCAGAGCTTTACGCACGCCTGATTTTTGACCAGGAACTACATGACCAATTGCTAAAGGACGTACTTAACAGCGACCCCGTAGCACCCAACCTCACGCTTATTAATACCTTTGCGCAAAAGAAGGCAAAAAGCCTGCTGACTGAAAGCCCAGAGTATTTTTAATCAACAAGCCCCAAATATTCAGACACCAGTCATCTTTTATACTGTTTAATAAGCCCAGCTTATACACATACTTAGGAAACCACCTTCCCATGAAGAAAACAGCAATACTCGCTCTGCTAGTAACACTTTGCTCCTGGGCTTCCATCAGCGCAGCAACCACCTTCAAGGTTGCCACCCTGTCCCCCAACGGCTCAGCGTGGATGAAGGCAATGAAAGCAGGCGCAAAAGAAATTAATCAGCGTACCGAAAATCGCGTTAAGTTCAAATTCTATCCAGGCGGTGTCATGGGTGACGATAAAGCCGTATTAAAAAAGGTCCGTATCCGGCAATTACATGGCGGGGCACTAATGTCCGGAAGCTTGGCGAAATTTTATAGTGACAGCCAAGTCTACAACACCCCCCTCGTCTTCCGCGACTTTAATGAGGTGGACTATGTTCGCTCAAAAATGGACCAGAAGATCATCGATGGTTTCGAAAAAGGCGGCTTCGTTAGCTTTGGTTTAGCAGGGGCCGGTTTTGCTTATGCCATGTCAAAGTCCCAACTGACCGACTCTGCAGACCTAGCACAACGCAAGGTTTGGGCCCCCAGCGATGACAAAGCATCTTTGGAAATCATTCAAACCTATGGCATTTCACCTATCCCCTTGAATATTCCCGATGTACTTGCAGGACTTCAAACCGGCATCGTCGACACCGTAGCCGCCTCCCCCATCGGTGCACTCGCTTTACAGTGGCATACACAAATCAGCCATATTACTGACATCCCTCTTATGTACATATACGCCACGTTCGTGCTGGAGAAAAAGGCGTTTTACCGTTTATCGGAAAACGACCAAAAAATTGTACGCGAAGTGATGTCAAAGACCTTTACAGAGATCGACAAGCAGAACCGCAGAGATAATATCGCGGCCTTCAAAGCACTACAGAATCAGGATATTAGCATCCATACTCCAAATTCGGCCGAACTTCTCGTTTGGAATGAAAAGGCAGAGCTTGCTCGTGATCGCCTAATAGAAAAAGGGGAAATTTCCAAGCCAGTCATGGATGAGTTCATGCAACACCTAAAAACCTTCCGCTCTCAACAGGCCGCCGACCAGTGAGCCACTTCCAGGACTCCGTAGCGGGGAAACTGCTGCGCCGGGTTCACTGGCTAGAGGATGGCATTTTGGCCTCCATCCTGCTGGGGATGATATTGTTGGCTGTCGCACAGATTTTGCTGCGTAATTTTTTTGATACCGGCATAGTCTGGGGGGATGCGCTTCTACGGGTAATGGTGATATGGGTGGCGCTTTCGGGTGCCATGGTGGCAGCAAGAAGCAATGCCCACATTGCCATTGACATTCTTTCTCCGTGGGTCAGTTTTCAAGTACTGCGTTTATTCCGCGCCTTAAGCAACCTCTTCACCACCGTGGTTTGCGGCATCATGACCTACTACAGCATAGATTTCATTTTGCTCGAACTAGAAGATGGCAGCATTGCCTTCGCAGGCATACCCACCTGGGCCTTCGAACTGATTATCCCGATTACTTTCATCGTATTAACCCTGCGCTTCTCTATCTGCTTTTTTATGATTATCTTCTCACCTGCAGCCTGCCCTGATTTAAGCAAGGATTAATTATGTTTATCGCAATAGGGAGTGCAATACTGCTGGCCGCGCTGATCGGCGCACCACTTTTCGCTGTTATCTTAGCCGCAGCCATGTTGGGCTTTTACGCCCAGGAAGTCCCCCTCTCCGTTATTACCATTGAGCTATACCGCATCACCGAAACCCCCCTTCTTCTAGCGTTACCACTATTTACTTTTACAGGTTATCTGCTGGCTGAAGGGAACACTTCTTCAAGAATCGTACGCCTGACCTCGGCATTTTTCGGCTGGATGCCTAGCGGCCTTGCTATAGTCGCACTGCTCACCTGCGCATTTTTTACCGCATTTACGGGGGCTTCAGGTGTAACCATTGTAGCCATTGGTGCTCTGTTATTACCCGCACTCACCAAGGCCCAATACCCAGAACGATTCAGCCTCGGCCTGGTCACCACTTCCGGCAGCCTGGGGTTATTACTTCCTCCTTCGTTACCGCTCATTCTCTACGGTATTATTGCCCAACAAATGGGTTACGGTGAGGAAGTACAGATTAAAACCCTTTTTGTTGCCGGCATACTTCCTGCTATCTTAATGATTCTGTTACTAGGCCTTTATAGCTTATGGGCCAATCGCGATAACCCGATTCCCCTCACCCCTTTCTCGTGGAGCGAAGCCAGAGCAGCGCTTTGGGATGCTCGTTGGGAGATCCCCATGCCCATTTTCGTGCTTGGCGGTATTTATGGCGGGTTTTTTGCCGTCTCCGAAGCTGCCGCTGCAACGGCTCTTTATGTGCTGGTGATGGAGCTAATCCTCTACAAAGAGATCCGCGTCAAAGAACTTCCTGCAATCATGCAGGAATCCATGATGGTTGTGGGCGGTATTCTATTAATACTGGGAGTATCCCTCGCATTCACCAACTTCCTTGTTGACGCCGAAGTTCCCACTCGCTTGTTTGAGCTTATTCAAAGCTCCATAAATGACAAACTCACATTCCTCATCTTGCTAAATATTATCTTGCTGATACTGGGTGCGATACTGGATATATTTTCAGCCATCGTAATCATGGTGCCTCTACTACTGCCTGTCGCAATTGGTTATGGCATCGACCCTGTTCACCTAGGTATTATTTTCCTCGCCAATATGCAAATTGGCTACTTTACTCCGCCCGTAGGCATGAACCTTTTCATTGCCAGTTACCGTTTTAATAAGCCCATCACAGAATTATATCGAGCCACCCTGCCTTACATGCTTGTACTGATGGCAGCAGTGCTAGTTATCACCTTTGTGCCCGCACTGACATTCTTCTTTATCGACAAATAACGATTCAGCGCCGAGCGGCTCACCCAAAATGATTTAACATTTTATGCAGGCGCTCACTGACTATTGAGTTGGAGAAATAGTTATCGTAAAGTGAACGGGCCTTCCCCTGCACCGCTTCGCCCTCTAAGTAGTCCGTCACTGCTGATTTCAATTGCTCGGCAATATCCTGCGGATCGCCCGCTTGACACCAGTAAAACCCACCGGGCCCATTTTCCGGCATATCAGGATATGCATCACCCTTCATGGTCACAACCAGCTTATCGCAAGCCAGAGCTTGATAAACCTTATTGGGGATCACCCGAAATGATTTTTCTCCAGTACCAAATACTCCTAAACAAATCTGAGCGCTGCGAATTTTATCTGCCAGTTTAGTAAATGGGATCCAGTCTTCAAAAGTGACTGCTACACTTTCGTTCTCGTGCATTAATGCCGTACTTTTGACCTCATCATGCTCCGGCCCAGCGCCAAGAAACCTTAGAGTAATAGCAGGGCCTTGGTAGTATTGAATAGATTCAGCAATATACTTTGCCCCTTGCAAACCAATAAAAGTACCAAAAAACAACACATCAGGCTTTTTCTTTAAAGGAGTTGGTTCAGGATAAAACAGGGATTCTTCCGCAGAAACGGGAAGAACTACGATGCGTTGCCGATCACAAGCCAACGTTTTTTCAAAGTAATCCTGATGGCACAGGGTATCAGCAATAACAAAATCAGCCTTAGCAAAAAGCCTGCTTTCCCAGCGTAAAATTTTCTGGGCGGCTTTTGAATTCGCCGAGAATTTTTTGCGCTCATTCACTCTCTTGTCATAGGCGCTAATAAGCGGATCAAAAATCAACGGCACCTGCCGACACTGCGCCCATTTTGCAGCAGCAGCCACATCACGCTGACGAAAACAAGGCACCCATACGACAGTGATATTTTCAAAAGAATGCACAACCGCCTCAAGATGCGCCAGTGCAGAAATGCGAGGTTGATATTCAATAATCTCCCAACCCAGGTTGCTCAAACACTGCATCAACGTGCGGTTCCTTGGGTAGTCCGGGCCATAATTCCCAAAACGCCCCCACCAAAGCATGCGCTTTTTTTTCTCCTTCATAAGCAGCGCTCTAGTACTGCTTGCCTTATTTGCGCATTAATATCCGGATAAACTTGGCAAAACTCCTGCTCAGAAACAGAAAAACCAGCGAGCTCGGTAATTTTCAGGCGACGAATAAAGCCCAGCTCTGCATATTTTTGCAAGGCCCTGGCATCATTAGAGTCAGGCTGCATCACTTCAGGTTGTAGCGTGATAACCGGTTTGTGCGCATAAATGGCTTCGGAAACCATAGTCAGACTATCTTCCGTACAAAATACGGCCTCGCACTCACTTAAAAACATCTTCACCACCTTGGCAGGTTTAGTGGCATACCAGACAGCCTGTTCACAGCACTCAGAAGGAACAACTGAGCGCAGCAAATTTTCACTTTGCTCTCCCGTACGACGAGAGGTGGTAAGCAACCAATTTACTCCTTCACGTTGAGAAATTTCACCGAGAGCTGCCGCAAGCAACTGCCAGTCGGCAGTCTGATAGTGATAACCAGCGCCTTCTCCTCCAATCAGTAGTGCATAAGGCCGCTTGAAAGGTTTCGCCGCATCTAACTCTGGAGCTGCGCTGAAGTTAGCTGGCGGCAAATCAAGCACAACGTTATTAGTCGAGTCCTCTAGAGGGCTCACCGTAAATATCAGACGAACAAGCTTATGACTATATCCTTTGGTCGTGCCACTAAATACATTCGAAGTGCCATATATTCTGGCAATTGCCGCGTTCGCAAATAGCGTGTTGCCACCTGCAGAAAGGATAAGAACCGGCACACCGAGAGGAAGAGTGTCGTGACGATAAAAAAGCTTAAGTGTAAAACGGTTAAGTAGGAGAGGAAAGAAGTTTGCCAAGGCACGCATGAGCGGCCTCAATATTTTGTAACGCAATTGAAATCGAATCACTACTTGTTCGTACGGCAGCTCACTTTCGAGAGCCCTGCTGATACCGACACTTTGATTCTCATGACCGAGAAGCCCGTCAGACAGAATCCATATTAATGCCGATTGCTGCTTATTCAATTGCGCTTCTGGTTTAATTATACTTCTAACCATATTTTGAATGTTATTCAGATAAGCAAGACATAGTGCCCGATAGCACTGTTTATAACAAGCCTGCCTACGAAGCAATGCGCGGTGACAAACGCAGCGCAAACCAAACAGTTTTGAGACCTGACTTCACATTATTTTTACTGAATGTTAGCTCTATACCCCCGTCGTTAAGCGCATACTCAAAAAACTTTTTAGAATCCACTTACAGAGCAAATAGCTCACCCATGGATAAGGCTGAGCTAGCCCCACAATTACAAGGCAGCACCGATTGGATTAATCAAAAAGCTCTTTATCGATTCCAGTTGCGACTAAAGATAGCTCAAAGAAAGCGTTTTTCTACTACTGAACCAACAGGGTGAAGCTCTTTCAAAGACTTATCAAAACGTGAGCTCCTTATCACGGCCCCAGGTGCCGACAATAAAGCAATATGAACCGTTCACACTCTTAAAACCTACTTCAGGAAGTCTTCTTTAACAACCGGCTTAAAACCTTAGCATCTTGTTCTAGGCGAAGCTGAAACGGCTTTTGACACAACATTCGTTCGATATAACTCGAAAGCAAGGGCCATCGGCTTACATCAACCTTAAAGCCTGCATAACCAGCATTAATAAAATGAGAGACAACACTTATATCCGCGATGGATAAACTATCGCCGATCAGATAACCCTCTTCAGCGGTTTGCGATTCGAGATAATTAAAAACTGGCGGCACCTCCGTTTCTATATGCCTTTCGATTTGCGCCTCATCAATATCCTGCCCCATCATCCCTTTGGTGACGACTCGCTTATAAAAAATGGGCGACCAAGCACCGCAATAATCTTACTATCTGCGTATTCCTCCAACCACAAAGCTTTCGCACGTAGAACTATATCCTTAGGGTAAATTGAAGCGCTTGGGTAACGATTTGCCAGGTAGTCACAGATAACCGAAGAGTCACACAGGGTGATTAAATCATCCTTGAATGAAGGGATTTTGCGTAACGGGTGCAAGGCATCATACCCTTCCGGAATAGCACCCGGTGCCACATTCTCAAGCTCATAAGCTATATTCTTAATTTCCAGCGCCATCAATACCTTACGAACAAAAGGAGAAAGTGGTGCGCCATATACGGTTGTCATAGGTAAGTTCCTGTCGATGTTGTAAAATACTCTGTTATATTTATTCGATACGAAAGGTCAGCCCAACCACAGCTTGAGCAGACATAACACTTTAAGGCATTTTGCACTATGACTGAAACAGAAACCAAGCGCTCCGCCAACTTTATACGCCACATTGTTGCAGAAGATCTCTCAAACAATAAAAACAATGGCAAAGTAGCCACCCGCTTCCCCCCCGAACCAAATGGATATCTACATATTGGCCACGCAAAATCAATCTGCCTTAATTTTGGGATAGCGGAAGAGTACCAAGGCACCTGCAATCTCCGCTTCGATGATACCAATCCGAGCAAAGAGGAGCAGGAGTATATAGACGCCATCAAGGAAGATGTTCGCTGGCTGGGCTTTGATTGGGGGGCGAAAGAATACTACGCCTCCAACTATTTCGATAAATTTTACGATCTCGCGGTAGCGCTTATCAAGCAAGGCAAAGCCTATGTCTGCGAGTTGAATGCCGACCAGGTAAGAGAGTATAGAGGCACCCTAACTGAAGCAGGAAAGAATAGCCCTTACCGCGATCGAAGCATAGAAGAAAACCTTCGCTTATTCTCTACAATGAAAAATGGGGAACAGGAAGAGGGAAGCGCCGTACTTCGTGCCAAAATAGACATGGCCTCACCAAATATGAATATGCGTGACCCCACCATTTATCGCATACGAAAAATAAGCCATCATCAAACAGGGGACAAGTGGTGCATCTATCCTATGTACGATTTCGCCCATTGTATTTCCGACGCCTTGGAGGGAATTACTCACTCCCTGTGCACCTTGGAATTTGCCGACCATCGTCCTTTATATGACTGGTATTTAGATCAGCTGGACGTAGGTCACCCTCAGCAAATCGAGTTTTCCCGCTTATCTCTACAGCACACGATAGTCAGCAAAAGAAAGCTTAAACTACTCGTCGACAAAGGGTATGTCGATGGCTGGAGTGATCCGCGCATGCCAACACTTTCCGGTTTGCGCCGTCGCGGATTCACACCTGCATCCATTAGAGAGTTCTGTAAGCGCATAGGGGTAACGAAAGTAGACAATTCTATCGAAATGGCCATGCTAGAGTCCTGTATTCGTGACGACCTCGGTGACAATGCCTTCAGAGTAATGGGAGTGCTAAAACCAATAAAACTGGTTATCGAAAACTTTGATAACGACAAAACAGAAACCCTTAATGCGCCAAATCACCCACAAAATGAGGCCATGGGCACACGCCCACTTCCCTTTACACGAGAAATTTATATCGACCAGGACGACTTTCGAGAAGAAGCCAATAGAAAATATAAGCGACTTGTACTCGGTGGAGAAGTGCGGCTTCGCTATGGTTACGTCATCAAATGCCATGAGGCGAAAAAAGATGAGAACGGCAATATAGTAGAACTGCGCTGCACCTACGACCCTGAGACTCTAGGCAAAAAACCAGAGGGACGCAAAGTACGTGGCGTAATCCATTGGGTATCCGCCACAGAGAGCATTCCGGCAGAAGTTCGCCTTTATGGCTGCCTTTTTTCCGATACCACTCCCGAAACAGCAGCAAACTTTGAGGACAGCATAAGTGAAAATTCATTAACCATATTAAAAGACTGTAGACTGGAAAGCAGCTTGGTGAACGCGAAACTAGCTCAAGGCTACCAGTTTGAGCGTGAGGGTTATTTCTGCCTAGACTCTAAGTACAGCTCACCTGAGAAAAAAGTATTTAACCTCACCGTTGCATTAAAAGACACTTGGTCAAAATCCGCTTCTTAAAAACAGAAACGGCCCGCCTGACCAAGCCGGGCCGAACATTGACTATACGTAGACTACCAGCTAAATGAAGCCCTTAATATTCTAAAAGGAATCAGTTTGCTTAAAGCAAGGTAGAGACAAGGATTTTCATGGTGCGAGCGGGATAACAACGGGGCCAGACTGCCTCATAGATAAATGCAGCTTTCCTTCGCC
>DFBZ01000166.1 GCA_002366835.1 Gammaproteobacteria bacterium UBA3067 | reverse complement strand
CCTGCCTTTTTCTGATGATGCTTGTGGGCATTGACCCTGACGCCGTTGCGAATCCAGATTTCTTCACACTGTAAGGCGACTAAATAGGGGTGCTGCTGCAGGTAGCTGAGCTGCTCAGCAAGTTTTTTCGCTGCCCAGTGGTCGTCGGAATCGAGAAAGGCCAAGTAATTGCCTTTCGCACGCTCTGCACCCGCATTTCTGGCGGCAGAAACGCCCTGATTTTCCGGCAAGCGTAAAAGGGTAATGGCATCGAGGTGGTCTGCCAGGTAGCTATCGAGAGGTGTATCGCTCCCATCGTCTACAACGATAATTTCAAAGGGTGGCTGGCTTTGTGAGCGCACGGTGTTTACGGTTTCTGCTATCCATTCGGCGCGATTATTAACTGGAATAATGACAGAGATCTGGGGCTCCACCTTGTTGAAGAACGGTGAAAGTAGACCGATAAAAGATTCCCGCATTGCAAGGAGGGCTTGCTGGTAGTTTTCCAGCGAAGCGGCGCTGCAGCTGTCGCTAACGTATTTTAAGGAGGAAAAAGCGATACCGTGGGGCTGAAAAACCTCAGCTTGCCAATAGGCTTCCATATCAACAAAGTCAAAGGACGCGATGCTTGTGTCTTGAGAGGCGGTGTCTCCTGAACGGGGGACGAGTGCGCTTATCAGTTGCCCTTTGTGGGGGATGGTGTCCGTTGTCTGAAAAGGTAGCGGCGCTAGCGGTATCGCGCTGCTTAGGGGTTCTTCATTCGTTACGAACAGGGGGCCTACCCAAGTATGGAGTTTTTCATTGGTCGCGCCAGTGCTGCCAATGTTAACAACAAACATTGGCTTGAGCGTTGAAGTAATCCACCCGGCGGCATGTTTGGATTTTTCCGCCCCTACGCCTGTTATAAGAAATAGTATGCCCTGTTGCTCTTCACGAGATAATGATTTTAGAAACCCCGATTGTGCTGCGGCGAGGGTGCAAACTGGGACATTGTGCTGTGCTAGGTATTCAAGCGGCAGTTCTTGCTTGAGTGCGACGGTAAAAACAAGGTTAAAAGAGTAGGGCATGATATTCGAGTGATGGCTTAAGGAGAGGGTAGGGGCGATTTTAGAACGGGATGGGCTTTAAGGAAACCATCGATTGCATTAGCGCTTGTTAGTCATGAAATAGGACAGTTTTGCGAAGAGTGTATTTAAAGAATACTCCTACAGGGCATTTCTAAAAATTGCCTTTTTACCCGATAGCGGCGTCAGCTCCGTGCTCAACTCCCCATGTAGCCCTTGTACATTCTGCTTTGGCTTTCTGCGTCGCTCTCGGCCTCTGTTCCCGACTCGGCTCTACCAGTTCCGTCCATGGAACCGTACCTCCTCCATCCATGGAGTCGTGCGGGTTTCCGTGCGGTGCTTCCTTGCTCTCGAATAAAAATTCTAATTTTTAGAGATGCCCTACAGAGTGAAAGGCCTTGAGGGTTTTATTTGCATGGGGCGTTAGTCTTTGATTCTTGTGGCGAGATTAAGTAGGCATATCGAAATAGATCGCTTAAAATGCCGCCTTTTTTAAATTAGCCAGTGTTTCTTAAAGCAATTAGCTTAATGGAGTTTAGGATTCTCAATGTGTATTAAATACGTTATTAGTAAGACTTTCCTACAGGTTTTGACTAGCGAACATTGTAAAACGTCAGCTCTACAAGCAACTGCAGCACTATTTTTCGCCATTATTGCGCCGCATGCATGGGGTGTTAGTAATATGGGTAACGTTCATCTTTCACCAGCAGCACCTGGTGTGTCAGGTGAATTTAATTTAGGCTTTGGTGGAGCAGAGGGGAACACCGAAAAAATGGCCTTTTCTCTCGATGCGCATATTGATCGCGTTACGCATCGACATACAACAGTACTGTTGTTCGGTGGTGTCTATGGCGAAAGTGATAAAGTTAAGGATAGCGAAGAGATGTTTCTTCATGTGCGACACATTCGCCCCCAGACATCCGTTTTATCTTGGGATAATTTTGCGCAAGTGGAATCCAATACATTTACACGCTTAAGTTATCGTGCGCTTATAGGTAGCGGCGCTCGATGGCAACTGTTCGGTTCGAGCCAAGATGACAGTAGCAGCGAAAACAAAACATTCTTAGGACTTGGTGCATTTATTGAAAGAGAAAAGCTTGAAGCAGGGAGTAGCGCCTACGTTAAGGAGACAGATGCAACAAGAGGGAACCTATATTTTATTACTCAGTTTCGGGTTAATCCCCAGTCGGTGATAAAAAGCAGTAGCTATTGGCAGCCCGACCTGGAGCAATTATCAGATGCGCGTGCCTTGCAGGATTTTACACTAGAAGTTGCAATGGCAAATCGGGTTGATCTGGCGTTGTCACTTAAAATAAAGCACGATACCGAGCCGCCAGCGGGTGTAGAGCATACAGATATCACCTATCAGACGGGCGTTTCTGTTAAATTCTAAGGGGTTAAAAAGCGTTAGGTCGTGCGCGTATTAAATGACCCATGTTTTGAATGCTAGAAATAAGTGGAGACTGCTTTGTACACGTTATAAAGCAGTATTCCTTCAGGTTAGACTAATGGGCATCACTAAAAATTGCCTTTTTACCCGATAGCGGCGTCAGCTCCGTACTCAACTCCTCATGTAGCCCTTCTACACTCCGGGTTTCCGTGCGGTGCTTCCTTGCTCTCGAATAAAAATTCTAATTTTTAGAGATACCCTAATTATTACTTGTTACTTTAAAAGCCGCTTTTTGTTTTTGTGTCCAACAACAAACCTTGGTGATCAAATAATTCCAACTTTAGCGGCATTTTTCCCATGGCATGGGTCGCACAAGAAAGGCAGGGGTCGTAGGCACGAATGGCGACTTCTATCTGGTTGAGAGCGCCTTCTGTTATTTCCTGGCCATCAATATATTCCTGCGCGACTTCTCGCACACTATCGTTCATGGCCTGGTTATTTTGTGTAGTGGAAACAATTAAATTGGCTTTTTCAATCAGGCCTTCGTCATCGATCTTGTAATGATGAATCAGGGTGCCTCTGGGCGCTTCGATAACACCAATGCCTTCTTGCTGGGCCTTGCCTTTAAGGATAAGTTCGTTGCCGAGAATGTCTTCGTCTTGTAATAGGGTTTCAATTTGTTCTGCGCAGTGCAATAACTCGATCATTCGTGCCCAATGGTAGGCGAGGGGAGCTTGGGCAACGCCGTGGTGAAATTGAATAAATTCTTGCCGGGCTTTTTCCGCTAGCGGAGTGGATATAAAGTCACAGTTATTAATCCGTGCGAGGGGGCCAACGCGATACCAGCCTTTTTCAATACCCAGGTCGGAAAGAAAGGGGAATTTCATATAGGACCACGAGCGCACTTCTTCCTGAATGTAATCAAAATAATGATTATCATCTAACTGGTCTTGAAAAATATTTCCTTCCTGGTCTTTAATGCGGATATTGCCATCGTACAATTCCAGAGCACCTTTAGAATCCACCAAGCCTAAAAAAGACGATTCGATAAAGCCAAACCTTTGGTGCATCTCAATATTGGAGAGGTAAAGATCGCGGGAGATTGCCACGGCTTTTTGGCTTTTTTCCAGCACATCGGGTAGTTGTGCGCGTAGGGTATCACGTTGCGAAATATCCAACGAACGGTTGACACCGCCGGGTACGGCAATAACACCGTGTATTTTTTTCCCCGATATAGCCTGAATTATATCCTGACCAAACTTTCTTAGTTGAATACCCTGGCGGCCAATGTCTGGAAAATCCTTAATGACTTCGATGATATTACGGCGATGTAAGTCTGACTCAAAGCCAAATAAAAGATCGGGAGAAGAAAGATGGAAAAAGTGCAGGGCGTGGGATTGTAATACCTGGCCGTAGTGCAATAAACGACGAATTTTTTCTGCGGTGGGCGTGAGTTGATTTACTCCCACCAACTGGTCAATGGCTTTTGCTGCGGCTAAGTGGTGGCTGACGGGGCAAATGCCGCAAAGACGTTGTACCAACACCGCTACTTCTTCGTAGGGGCGACCTTCAATAAACTTTTCGAAACCGCGAAATTCTACAATATGTAAACGGGCCTCCTGCAGACGATTATTCTCATCAAGCAGTAGGGTGACTTTACCATGGCCCTCAACCCGACTTACTGGGTCAATGACTACACGTTTACCTGTTTTTTTATTGGAAATTTTCATTTATTTCACGCATTACTTAATTTAGTCAAAATGACGAAGAGCATATTCAAGTTTTGGTTCACGGTTTTGTTTGATCGCCGTGATTAATTCCATAAATGCATCGGCTGGCGGTGGGCAACCGGGAAGTGAATAGTCGATTTTAACCACTTCATGAATGGGGTAGACCTTTTCAGTAAGCAAGGGCAATTCTTCATCGCTAGGGATTTGAGGGTTAACGACACCTTTACCTTTAAGATAAACCTCTTCAAGGCATTCTTTTAATTCAAAGTGATTCCTTAAAGCGGGCACGCCACCGGTAATGGCGCAGGCCCCTACGGCAACGAGGATTTTGCATTGCTCGCGGAATTCCTTTAACACTTCAATATTGTCAGAATTACAAATGCCTCCTTCAATTAAACCGATATCGCAGTTTGTGACATGTTTTATATCGGTGATGGGGGAGCGATCAAATTCGACAATGTCAGCCACCGAAATAAGGGCTTCGTCGATATCAAGAAATGACATGTGGCAGCCGAAACAACCTGCCAGTGAGCAGGTGGCCAGCCGAATTTTTTGTGTCATGGTTGCGCCTCGTTATTTCCGCTCTTACCCGTGCTTTGCTGGTCGATGGGAATATTGTCGAACTGGCGTTGACCGATGGGAACGGAAAACGGCTTTGATCTATTCATTAGCGCGCCGGTTGGGCAAACCTTAATGGCTTCATCGTCTTTTTCAATTTCGCTGTCTTTTAACTTGCCGCTTTCGGAATTAACGATAAGTTGGGTATGTGGGCCGCGTCCGCTGAGCGCAAATACATTTTTTTTATCGTGCTCCTTGCTGGCCCTGACACACAGTTCGCACTGTATGCAGCGATCTCTATCCAGTAACACCTCGGGGTGACTGGCATCCAACGTTCTATGTGGGAACTGGTGAGCAAAGTGAGCATCGTGCATGTCGAGGGAATAGGCCACGGCTTGTAATTGACAATTACCGCTTTTTTCACAAAATGGGCAATGGTGGTTGCCCTCGGCAAAAAGTAATTGCACGATGGCGCGTCGCTGTGATTGCAGTTCGCTACTATTGTTTTCAACTTGTAGACCAACTTCTGCCGGTTCTGTACAGGCAGAAACCCAACGACCGCTTGCCTTTACTGTGCACAGTCGGCAGCTGCCGTGGGCTTTGTAGCCCGCTTTATGGCAGAGGTGGGGGATGTAGACCCCCGCTTGCTCGGCCGCTTCCATAATGCTTTGCCCCTCGCTAAAAGGGATATCTTGCTGATCGATTTTTATTTTTCGGGGGCTAATTTTCTGAGGCATTAGTTAGCTCCCGTATCAATAATACGCAGTTTGCGAGCGGTACTCAGGCTTTTGTCCAAATCAAAATCGGGCGACCAATTGTCATCGCCGGGTTTAAGTTTTTTATGAAATTGCGCCAAACCCTGTTTTACAATATGGCTGGCGGTTTTACCTAAACCACAGTGACTGAATCTATCCATAAGCAGGTTGAGTTCTTCCAGTTTTTCAATGTCGCTTGGTGCAGCGCCTTGTGTGGAGATTTTCTCAAAAAGCTGGTGATTTAACTGGGTGCCTACGCGGCAAGGGGTGCAAAAACCGCAGCTTTCATGGGCAAAAAATTGCGTGAAGTTGAGAATAATTTCTAAAGGATTTCGCTCGGCATTAAAAATCATAAATGATCCGCCCGTTGCCACATCTTCATAGCATAAGGTGCGTTTAAATTGGCTTTGGTCGAGCAGCTCTCCGGCTGGGCCACCCACTTGTACAAAGTAGGTGTTTTTGGCACCGGAGGCGAGAATGATTTCCTGTATGGTCACGCCCCAGGGGAATTCGTAAATACCTGGCTTAGGGGTGTCGCCGGAGATACTAAGTAGCTTAGTGCCTTTGGATTGCTCCGTACCGAGTTGTGAGAAGCTATCCCCCTCTTTGCCGAAAATTCTAGCGGCCATGGCGAAAGTTTCCACATTATTCACCACCGTGGGATAAGAGAGATAACCTTCGCTGACAGGAAAAGGAGGCCGGTTTCTTGGAATGCCTCGCTTGCCTTCGAGGGATTCAATCAAGGCGGACTCTTCACCGCAAATATAGGCGCCGGCCCCCAGGTGGATTTCAATGTCGAAATTAAAACCCTCGTTGCCCAGTATTGCCTGACCGAGTAGATTGTTATCGCGCCATTTTTGAAGGGTTTTTTCCAAGTCAGGCAGCAAGTTGAGGTATTCCGCGCGCAGATAGATAAAACCCAATTCGGCACCAATAAGGCGCGCACAAATTGTCATGCCTTCCAGAATTAAATCGCAATGCTGCCGAAGTAATACGCGGTCTTTAAAGGTGCCGGGCTCTCCTTCGTCCGCATTGCAGACCACAACATGTTTTTCTGCGGGCGTCCCTTTACAAAATCGCCATTTTTTTGCAGTGGGAAAACCCGCGCCACCACGTCCTCTTAAAGCGGATTTTTCAAGTAAGGCCAGGCTTTTTTCATCACCAATCTTCAGGGCTTGCCTGAGGCTTTCGCCTGGCGAAGTCGTATTGTCTAGAAGCCAACCCTTGCGCTGAATGCTGTCAGAGGTTTCAAATAAACTTTTTGGCCACAGGCTCAGCTCTGTATCACTTTCGATCAATGAAACGATTTGTCTTATGCGCTCCTCATTTAAAGAGGGAATGCTTAGGCCATTAATTAGGCAAGAAGGGCCTTGATCACTTAAACCAATGCAGGAGGTTTGCTCTATATAAACCTTTTCGTCTTCCCGAGGGCAGCCTAATGAGACATTTAGCTGCTGACACAGGCATTCTGTGAGAGTGGCGGCATCGAGCATTTTGTCTGTAATGTTGTTGCTGATATAGATACGGTATGTCCCCAGTTTTTCAGCACTGAGAAAAAAATAGAAGGCCACCAGGCCCTGGATGTGAGTAATGGGAAGTTGTAGATCCCTTGCGATTTGACGCTGCAGGGCAGGGGGGATGTATCCCAGAGCTGCCTGCAAATAGATGAGCATTTGCAGAGCATGATGAGGGGAGCGCTGGAAGCGATTCAAGGCATTATCGCTAATGAGCGACCAGCTTTCTGCTTCAAGTGCTTTCAAAAGGTTGGAATCCGAGTTTGTGTCCATACTGTGATTCTTATAGGTGAGAAGAGCAGTTGGAGATAAGGGCGGTCGATACCTTACTTTCTTTAGATACTAACAAAATTCTCAGGTCGTGTTATATGGATTTTATGAAAATATAGGGGGTTAGGTTTATTTTGAAGCTAGCACACTTGCAGCCCCAAGATATAAGCTGCCTGCAAGTTTGTTTGCGAATCTGCTGCCGGAAAATCGACTTCTAAAAGCTAATGCTGCGACACAGTAAGCCCCATAAACCGCAAACGATATTGCCATTGCAGATAGCGATAGGATTAGCACTTGCGTTGAATATGCGTATTGGGGACTTAAAAATAAAGGGTAAATCATAAGACTGGCGAGCAAAGCCTTTGGATTGCTTAAAGATACAAGCATTGCAGATAGAAACATTTTTAACTTTGGACTCTCTTCTGGTGAAACCTCAAGTTTTAAAGGCTTAGATATAAATGCGTTGTACGCAAGAAAAAGTAGATATAGGACACCAAGCCATTTCAGAACTATTAACACGGCGGAATATTGTTGAAGAATTATGCCAATGCTAGAAAAGACAAGTACAGCATGTAAACCCGTTGCAGACATAAAGCCAAAAGGTACGGCGAGCGACCCAATCACCCCATACTTTAGTGATTGACCAACTGCAAAGGCTGAATTCGGCCCTGGTAAAATCAATATCGACGTAAATGTCAAAACGAACAGGATTAACGTTGTTAAATCCATACTGTATATTCCTCAAAAGATAGCAGTGGAACTGCCGCTTTACACCTTCACATCAAAACCCAAGTCAACATCACAAGCAGCCAAGCCACCACGAATTCCCCAGTTTTCAGCAGTGATTTCCCGAAGCATAATTTTTACATGATTCCTGGGAATACCAAAAGCCTCCAAGTTACTAACGATGGTTTTGTACAGGCTACGCTTTGTATCCAGTGAGCGTCCTGCGAAACAATCAATGCTGATATGCGTCTAAAATTCTGGTTTCTCCCTATCAGGTGGGCATTCAAATCTATGGGGTTCGTGAACAAGCAAACGAACATTTCTGTCACCGGGCATAATTTTGAAGCACTCCCTTAGTGCTGAATGGACGGCCTCCATGATTGCTTTCTCGACTTCAGGTGCGTACTCCTGCCGAACTTCAGCTAAGACACTTGGCACTAGATTCTCCTTCTACGGTTATTGCGCTACGCTAAACTTGAGCGTTAACGATCTCTGTTTGAGAGGTTTGTGTAGGCCCTGCCTGCGAGTGCTGTTCTGGAACTATGGTGGTGCGGAGCAGTGGATGAAAAGCTACGAGATAGAGCAGGGTTCGGTTCTACTATTCCTATCGTTATTTTTTCTAGCTAAAATTTAATGTGGGAAATGCTTTTTATTGCAATTCCTTATAAGTGTTTAAGTCACCTATTTGACAAAATAGTGATCCATGTCAAGAAAGTGGTAAGTAGCTCTATAGGCTTGATTCTGAGATGAATTGTTTGGTGATAGTGAACCGAACTAGGCATAAAATAACAAGTGGCCAGAGCGTTTCTAATTTTAGATTTAATTGGTCAAATTAGCCTATTTTTGTATGCTGAAGTCATTTTTGTTTTTCGTATCTTGGATTTCTATCATAAATCACATTTATTCGCCGTAAGTAAAACTCTATATCTTGGGCATTGATGGTTTTTCTTGGGTGAGGAGGAATGACTTTGACACCGCAACTGACAAAAAACACCCAAGGAAAAAGGCGCTGTAGTTACGCCGATTGCGATCACATTTGAACGTGATCGGTGTGATTATTCAATATGCACTAAAATTCAAAAATAAACCCTAGTGGAGAAAGTGATTAATATGAGTAACGAGAATGCGCAAGTAACGCCGATATCCGGAGAAGATAAAGTTCTGGTTAGGAAAGACGTCCCAACTAAGCTTACGCCAGAAGAGAAAATTCTTGGTAAGACTTTAAAAAAGGCCTCAACCTTTACCAATAAAGAGCTTGCTGCTGTCAGTTCAAAGAAAGGCCTGTTGCAATTACTTGGCACTAAAAACATCAATGTTGAGAAAGCGTTGGTCAAGTTGCGTTATGAGCAAGAGTTGGAAAAATTACAAATGGAGCTTGTCAAGCTGCAGCGATCAGTGCAGCTAGAAGGTAGGCGCGTAGCCATTCTTTTTGAAGGACGCGATGCAGCTGGAAAAGGCGGCACGATCAGGCGCTTTATGGAGCACCTAAACCCTCGAAGCGCCCGAATTGTCGCACTACCAAAACCCACGGACTTGCAAAAAGGGCAATGGTATTTTCAACGTTATACGGAGCAATTGCCCAACCCTGGAGAAATCGTATTTTTTGACCGTAGCTGGTACAACCGTGCTGTAGTAGAGCCAGTGATGGACTTCTGTGACAAGAAACAATACCGGACATTTATGCAACAGGCGCCCGAGTTTGAGCATATGCTCTATGAGGATAATCTTGAGCTGGTGAAATTCTGGTTTTCCATCTCCAAAGATGTTCAGGCTGAACGCTTTGATTCCCGACGTAGTGATCCGCTAAAACAATGGAAAATTAGCCCAGTAGACGAATTGGCTCAAGAGAACTGGAATATCTACACGAAGTACAAAGAGAACATGTTCAGTAAGACACATACCTCCTACAGCCCTTGGATTATTGTCAAAGCAAATGACAAGAAAAGAGCGCGCGTGGAAAGCATGCGTCACGTACTTTCCGCTCTAGACTATGAAGGAAAAGACTCGCCCCATATTCATTTGTCTCCAGACCCAGAAATTGTATTACGTTATCATCGCTCACAGACGAGTATTGATTGATATAGGAATTTTTCCGAAACGCCAAGGATGGCGAAGAGGATTCATTATGCGGCTATCTAATGAGCCGTTCTCACCACTCCAAACTCACTTTGCTCTAGCTTAAAACCAATCCGTCAGTAAAAAGCCCATACTTAGTCGACTTTCCTTGAAATCGTAGTCAATTAAGCTGTCTCCATACCCGTAAAAATACTGGATATAGGGTTTCATAGGTATCGCTGGCCAAGCGTGGCTCCAGTTAAGTTGGAATGAGCCTCGGCGGTGATTGCTCAGGCTATTACGCAGCATGAGCGAATAGTTATTACGGCCCCTTTTCAAATAGGCGGATGTTTCGTAGCGACCGATATATTTGTCCATGTCTGGGTTATCATCTTCTTCAGCGGCTTCATCAAAACGACGCCAAACTCTGGCAACTAAAGCGAAGTTTTGGCCTGCATCAAAATACGCAGTCATTATCGCGCGGTTCCAGCTTCTGGATAATAAAACACTTTGGCCGTTTGATTGATGATTAAGGCTAAAAGTCAATAATCGGCTGTTTAATCCAAATAAACGTGTATTTGTTTTCCAGCTGTAAAGTAGCTCTGGCTCGTAGTTGGTTTCCCTAAAGGCGGATGAGGCATCTGCATTGTATGCTTGCCAATAAGACATTTGCGAATATGCTATCCATAAATCACCTCTGGAATTGAGTAGTCTCGGCCAAATTTTAGCTTTAAAGCTGACTTGGTATTTCAGTTCAAGATTGTCGGCTTGGTCCCCTGTTAATAGCGCAAAATTTTTGTCATTGGTTTTATCGCTATAGGAAAACGGCATAATATAATTTGGCTTGTATGACGTAATAACGAAGGGGCCTCGGGTACTTTGTTCCTCCAGTTGCCAGCTATTCATTATAAAAGAGGGTGGGCTGTCGGGTTCATTAAAAAGTGTCGGAGTTTCTATGCCGCTAGCATTCATCGTATTGGCGGTAGGTTCTAGTAACTTGGGGTTTGTTTGGGCTAGTGCTTGGTATTTTTTTCCGATTTTCCGCTTTCCTTCTACAGGTTTTATGCTTAATGGTTTTTTTATCTCAAGAATGAGGGTGTCAAAACAATTAAGCCGATCACGTATATTTTGCTGCTGCTCGCAGCTTAGGTAACGTATTAAATTAGTGGGTATCGTGGGGTGACTCGTTGCCATTTTAAGCGCAGCTAGCGTTGTATCAATACAAAGTAGGCGTTGGAATTCTCGTGTTTCGGTAGCGCACTTTTGAAATTGCTCTGATGCCGTTATAGGTCTGCTGTTATCAGCCTTTAAGTTGGGATAGTGAAATGAGAAGAATATAGTGATTATCAATATGGGAATATTTTTCAAGGGGCTTTTCCGTCTAGGTCAGAAAATTAAACATAAGTGCGCAAATTGTGCGAGATTTTTATTTATAATGCTATCTAGTTTTTTGAGGAAGATACTTTTATCCATATAAACTTTGGTTCTGCAAAGAAAATTAACGACAGTAAACAACCTTGACAGTAAGATCTAACGAGGGGAGTGTAATGGTAGGCACAGCCACTGCGTTTTTATAGCTTCTTTTCTTCACAAGCCTGAAGTGCTGCGTGATTACTGTTCTGAGACGCGCACAGCGGTGCAGAAGTTTGGCGGCAAACAGATAATTCAGAGAGGCGATACTATGGATAATATCAGGTCACTGGATTTAGAGGGCTTGGATGGCCCGATTCCGATGGGCGCGAATCTACTGAGCAACGGAGAGGGTGCTACGTTTAAGGCGTGGGCCCCCGCCGCGCGTCAAGTGAGAGTCCGCTGGGGTTATATTATGAACGCAGCCGGAGCTTGGAGCTATCAGGAGGAAGCATGTCTACAAAGGCTTGATGGGGGTATGTGGGGTGGATTCGTTCCTGATCTGGCAGACGGTGATCGTTATATGTTCTATGTTGTAGGTCCGGAAAATGGTGATGAGGGTATAAAGCGAGATCCCTATGCACGAGATCTTAGTGACGTACCCGCATGGCCGGATTGTCAATGCCTGCTCACTGATCCCGATCTTTTTACTTGGCATGATAGCGGTTTTCGTTCCCCTCCATTCAATGAGCTGGCCATCTACCAATTCCATATTGGCACCTGGTATATCCCCGAAGGCCGACATCACGGCCGCTTTCTGGATGTATTGGCTAAGCTGCCTTATCTAAAAGCCTTGGGTATTAATGCGATTCAGCCTCTGCCGGTTATTGAATTTCCTACCATGTTTAGCCTGGGCTATAACGGTGTTGATTATTTTTCTCCTGAGACAGATTATGGCATTCATAAAAATGATGCCTCTTTGGTAGGCTATTTGGAAATGGTCAACGGTCTGTTGCTAGAAGCTGATTCGTCGCTGGCCCCTTATACCCGCAAAGATATCGAAGGCACGGCGAATCAATTACGTATGCTTGTGGACTTATGCCATGTATATGGCATTGCCGTTATCTTTGATGTGGTATACAACCATGCCGGTGGCGATTTTACGGATCGCGGCCTTTATCATTTTGATGGCCAACCCAGGGGGGATCAAAATGATAGCCTATATTTTACCGACCGTGGTTGGGCGGGCGGATTAGTATTTGCCTACTGGAAGAATCAAGTCAAACAGTTCCTGATTGAAAATGCGCTGCTATTCCTCAATGAGTACCATGCAGACGGGTTCCGCTACGATGAAGTGAGTGTGATAAGGAATGAGGGGGGCGAGCATGGGTGGCTATTTTGTCAGTACGTCACCGACACCTGCCACTTTAATAAACCCGAAGCGATTCATATTGCCGAGCACTGGCCGGTGGATAACAGTATTGTGCTTTCCACTGATACGAATGGTGCAGGATTCGATGCCACGCAAAATGATGGGCTCCGTGAGGCGCTACGTGCTGCCATCGGTCAATCTGCCGGGGGAGCAAGCGCGTTTGTGGATATAGGCCGAATTGCTACAGAGCTGGCATCACCGGGTGTTCATGAGAATTGGCGTGCGGTGCAGTGTGCGGAAAACCATGACATCGTTTACCGCGATCGCGGCGCACGAATTCCCCAGATTGCTGACAGTAGCAATAGTCGTTCATGGTATGCGCGCAGCCGTTCTCGCGTCGCGCTGGGTCTTGCTCTAACGGCTCCGGGTATCCCTCATATCTTTATGGGACAGGAGTTCCTTGAAGATAAGCAGTGGCATGATGAACCCGGTAGCAGTTTTCAGATATGGTGGGGTGGGCTGGCCGAAGACAAACACATGGCCGACTTCTTACGTTTCTCGCAGGAGCTTATGGGTGTGAAACGCCGGTTTGCCGGTCTCTCTGGAGCTGGCCTGAACGTTTTCCATGCTAGCAACGAAAATCGTGTGCTGGCCTTTCACCGATGGGATACTGACCGCGGGGAAGATGTTGTGGTGGTGGTAAGCCTTAGCGAGACTACTTATTATGGTTATCACCTAGGCTTTCCTGCAGCGGGTCACTGGCGAGAAGTATTTAATAGTGATGTCTATGATGGTTGGGTGAACCCGTGGGTCGTTGGAAACGGTGGGGGCATCTATGCCAATGCGCCGGGACAACATGGACTACCGGCTTTCGCCACAATAGTGATTCCGGCCAATAGTATCGTTGTTTTTGCTAGAGGTTAAGGCTGCTATTTCTATATTGGTGAGTGCCGAGCTCCCTGCGTGAAAATAACCATGTTCTCAAGTCAAATGCATCACTGGGGGTGAAAAAGGCGGCTTATTCATCCTTGTGCTGCCTTATCAGCCTATCAGTGCCTTAAAGACACGAGGTCGAATTGTTGATTTTGTGTGGATGGCTGACTAAGATCACGGGGTTTTTGCTCACTGAAATGTTAAATGGCACGAGGAATTTGTATGTCAGAAAAAAAAGAGCGTAGCTATCTAATTGATAGTCCCCAGTTTTCCGACCTTGTAGTGGGTGGTTTTTTCGGGAATATCCCTCACTCGAAGCAGCTGGGCTTAGAAACTGTCTCTGCAGAAAGGAATAAAGCTGTATTGCGAATTCCCTTCGCGGAGAATCTGGTGGGCGACCCTGATAGCGGAATCATCCATGGTGGCGTTATCCTTTCATTAATGGACAGTGCTGGCGGCATGGCGACGTTTTGTGCTTTGCCCACGATGGAGGCTATTGCTACTTTGGATTTACGTGTGGACTATCTAAAGCCAGCTATAGCTGGGCAGGGCATTGAGGCGGCTGCGGAGTGTTATAAATTGACCAATACGGTGGCCTTTATTCGTGGCGTGGCTTACCAAACAGATATAAACGATCCGATTGCATCCATGGTGGCAACTTTTATGCGAGCGTCCAGTAGTAAAATGCAGGGGGTAGTTAAGTAATGTCTGAAAAAACTGATTTCTTCCAATCAATACGTGAAAGCAAAGATTTTGATAAAGCCATTGAAATGATCCCTTATGCGAATTTTCTCGGTGTGCGCTTCTCTGAAA
>DFBZ01000056.1 GCA_002366835.1 Gammaproteobacteria bacterium UBA3067 | reverse complement strand
CCGTACAGTTGGTGCGGGTGTTGTAGCGAAGGTTATTGAATAAGAACTAAGTCTTGCGATGCTCAAGTCGAGCACCTATATTATTGGGTGCTCGACTTGTTTGTGTTTGTTTGTTATAGGCCAGTAGCTCAATTGGCAGAGCAGCGGTCTCCAAAACCGCAGGTTGGGGGTTCGATTCCCTCCTGGCCTGCCATATAACAAACTATTCATGTACGCGGATGATTTTGTTTTTCAAAGTGCATTGCTTGAAAGTTGCACAATAATTTGAGGTTTGCTGGTTTCAATGACTGAAAAGACCGAAACAGTGTCTTCTACAGCTGAAATTTTTAAATGGATTTTGGTTGCCTTGCTTGTCACCGCTGCTGTGGTGGGAAACTATTACTTTGGAGATCAGCCCCTCTTGTACAGGGTTGTTGGTGTTCTCGTTGTAGGGCTTCTCGCAGTTGGTGTGTTCGTGCAGACCTCACAGGGACAGGCGTTTACCAGTTTGTTACGTGAGTCACGCATAGAAGTTAAAAAAGTTGTCTGGCCGACAAGGCAAGAAACGCTGCAAACCACAGCTATTGTTGTGGTTATCGTGTTAATTATGTCAGCAGCCCTGTGGGGTTTTGATACGTTGTTGGGTTTTCTAGTATCCGGTTTGCTTGGTTAAGGGAGAGATATGATGGCTAAGCGATGGTACGTTGTTCACGCCTATTCTGGTTTTGAAAAATACGTTAAGCGTACATTGGAAGAGCGCATTAAACAGCACTCCCTGGAAGATGTTTTTGGTGACATTCTCGTGCCGACTGAAGAGGTGGTAGAGATGAAGTCAGGCCAAAAGCGGAAAAGTGAACGAAAATTCTTCCCCGGCTACGTGCTGGTGAATATGGAAATGAACGAAGATACCTGGTATCTCGTAAAAGATTGTCCCAAGGTTATGGGCTTTATTGGCGGTACAGCGGATAAACCGGCTCCAATTAGCGACAAAGAAGCAGCGGCTATTTTGTCCCGTATTGAAGAGGGCGTTGAAAAGCCGCGCCCACGCAGGCTGTTTGAGCCTGGTGAAGTCGTTCGCGTTAATGACGGGCCTTTTTCCGATTTTAGTGGTGTTGTTGAAGAGGTTAATTACGATAAGAACCGCCTTCAAGTAGCTGTTTCTATTTTCGGAAGATCCACGCCTGTTGAGCTGGAATTTAGTCAAGTAGAAAAGTCGTAAAACCAGGTTTTTTAGAGAAAACTTTTTTGTAATCGGACACCTTGAAAAACAGGTGTCTTTTATTAAGGGGAGCAGGGAACGTTAGTCGTTTCTCTGCGCTAGTACCCAAGAGGTGAATAATGGCTAAGAAAGTAGACGCATATATTAAGCTCCAAGTAGCAGCCGGTGCTGCAAATCCAAGCCCTCCTGTTGGGCCTGCGCTGGGCCAGCATGGTCTAAATATTATGGAGTTCTGTAAGGCCTTCAATGCTCAGACTCAAGGCTTTGAACAGGGTATGCCTATCCCTGTTGTTATTTCAGTTTATAGCGACAAGAGTTTTACCTTTGAGTTAAAAACCCCTCCAGCATCCATCCTTCTAAAGAAAGCCGCTGGCCTTAAGTCAGGTAGCGGGCGTCCCAATACCGAAAAGGTCGGGAAAGTAAGCCGTGAGCAGCTGGAAGAGATTGCTAAAACTAAAGAGCCTGATTTAACTGCCGCTGATATGGATGCAGCAGTTAGAACGATTGCAGGTTCGGCGAGAAGCATGGGTATTGAAGTGGAAGGGGTGGTTTAAAATGACAAAGTTAACTAAACGTCAAAAAGCCATTAGTGAAAAAGTAGAACTGGGCAAGGTTTATGGGACGGAAGAGGCTGTTAGTCTTCTTAATAGCCTGCCAGCGACAAAATTTACCGAGTCCTTGGATGTGGCTGTGAATCTGGGTATAGATCCGCGCAAATCAGACCAGGTGGTAAGGGGTGCAAGTGTGCTCCCTAATGGCACGGGGAAAACCGTGCGTGTAGCAGTTTTTACCCAAGGTGAAAATGTAGACAAAGCCAAAGAAGCTGGTGCTGATATCGTTGGCATGGATGAACTTGCCGAGCAGATGAAAGGCGGCGACCTGAACTTTGATGTCGTCATAGCCAGCCCTGATGCAATGCGTGTTGTAGGTAAGCTAGGCCAGGTTCTTGGACCACGCGGCCTGATGCCAAACCCAAAGGTGGGTACGGTGACTCCTGATGTGGCGACTGCCGTCAAAAATGCAAAGTCCGGACAAGTTCGTTACCGTGCTGATAAAGCCGGCATTATCCATTGTTCTGTCGGCCAAGTAGGTTTTTCACCTGAAGCCGTTAAACAGAATATTGAAGCGCTGATTGTTGATCTTAAAAAAGCAAAACCAGCCTCAGCTAAAGGTATCTACATCAAGAAAGTAACAGTTTCCAGCACGATGGGGCCAGGTCTCGCAGTAGATCACTCTGCCCTGTCGGCTTAAATAATTCTCAAGATTTGACATTGAGCCCCTTTCTGCTGCTTTGCTTGCAGGAAGGCTCGTCAAAGACCGTAGGTCCTTCACTTGTTTTGGCAAGTAGGGGTTAAAGTAGCCTGCGTAGACGCGGTGGTTCAGATTTGGCTGTATTGGCTTAGTCACAGCGCCGTGTGGTGATTTTTGGAATGGTCCGAAAATCTTATTTAGGAGGTAAATTCAGTGGCTTTACGACTGGAAGATAAAAAAGCAATTGTTGATGATGTCAACGCCGTTGCTTCCAGCGCTTTGTCTGCTGTTCTTGCTGATTATCGGGGCTTGACTGTTACCCAAATGACCGAGCTTAGAAAGCTTGCTCGTGAGCAGTCTGTCTATTTGCGTGTTGTTCGAAACACTCTCGCCAAGCGTGCTGTGCAAGGCACTGAGTTTGAGTGTTTAAATGACGCACTGGTTGGCCCGACAATTTTAGCTTTGTCAATTGAAGATCCGGGTGCAGCAGCACGCTTGATCAAAGATTTTGCCAAAGAGCATGAACAGTTAGAAGTTAAAGCATTGGCCGTTGGTGGCGAGGCACTTGGTCCGGAAAGCATTGACCGTCTTGCTAAACTACCAACTCGGGAGCAGGCATTAGGTCAACTTGCCGGCGTACTTCAAGCGCCGATTACGAAGCTGGCACAAACGCTCAACGATGTTCCAAGCAAGTTCGCACGAGCGGTTTCTGCTGTCAAAGACCAGAAAGACGCAGCGTAATCTATTTATTGCTTGTTTATAAAATTGAACTACATTCTTGTTTATTAGGAAAATGAATCATGGCTTTATCAAAAGATGAAATTTTAGATGCGATCTCTGAAATGAGCGTTATGGATCTTGTTGATCTTATTTCTGCAATTGAAGAGAAGTTTGGTGTGAGCGCAGCAGCGCCTGTAGCAGTTGCTGTTGCGGGTGGTGGTGATGCAGGTGCTGCAGCAGTAGAGCAAACAGAGTTTGATGTTGTTCTAGCATCTTTCGGCGATAAAAAAGTAGGTGTGATCAAGGCGGTGCGTGGTATTACAGGTCTTGGTCTGAAAGAAGCAAAAGGGCTTGTTGAAAGCGCTCCTGCCCCAATCAAGGAAGCGGTTTCCAAAGACGAAGCTGAAGATATTAAGAAGCAGTTGGAAGAAGCAGGCGCTGCAGTAGAAATTAAGTAAGCGATTGCAAGCCTCTAAGGGCTTTCTTAAAAGCAATAAATGGCTGGTGGCTTTTGTCACCGGCCTTTTTGTTGTGGCGTCTTAGCACTAAAAGAGGCGCTTTGGCTCTTCACTTTTTATTTGGTTTTAAAGTGATCCTCCAATCAAACAACGGAATGTAAAGGTTGGTGTAATGAATAAATTTCTGAGTATCCGCAGAATACGAGCCTTGCAACTTAAGTATAGTATTAAAAACCAATCCGAGAGCACCTTTGGATTAACGTCGATTCTGCTCGTTAATCACTCTCTACTGAATTTAAGTGGAATGTTTGGCTAGTGCCAAGCAGATAATGTATAGCTGAGGAAATCAAATGGCATACTCTTTTACTGAAAAAAAACGCATTCGTAAGAATTTCGGTAAGCTACCTCAAGTCATGGATATCCCCTACTTGTTGGCGATACAGGTGGATTCCTATAAGAAGTTTCTCCAGGCAAGTATTCCTGTATCGGAGCGCATCGATAATGGTTTGCAGGCAGCCTTTAAATCCGTTTTTCCAATAGTTAGTTATTCAGGAAGCGCGGCGCTGGAATTTGTTGAATATAACCTTGGCAAACCAGCATTTGATGTAAAAGAGTGTCAGTTACGTGGCGTGACCTACGCCGTACCTTTGCGGGTCAAAATACGCCTTATTATTTACGATAAAGATTCGTCCAACAAAGCCATCAAGGACATAAAAGAGCAAGAAGTTTACATGGGTGAACTGCCCTTGATGACGGATAATGGCACCTTTGTTATTAATGGTACAGAAAGGGTTATCGTCTCTCAGTTGCATCGATCACCTGGTGTATTCTTTGATCACGACAAAGGTAAAACTCACTCTTCTGGCAAGTTGCTTTATTCCGCAAGGGTAATTCCATACCGTGGTTCATGGTTGGACTTTGAGTTTGACCACAAAGACCTGGTTTATGTTCGAATCGATCGCAGAAGAAAGCTTCCTGCGACAGTTTTATTGCGCGCCCTGGGTTATGAGGCAGAAGAAATTCTGGAGATGTTTTTCGATACCAATACGGTGTTAATCGAAAACGGTCTGTATAAACTTGAATTGATCCCTGAAAGACTCCGGGGGGAAACCGCCGCATTCGACATAAAGGATGACAAAGGTACAGTGATTGTTGAGCAGGGTCGTCGTGTGACAGCCCGGCATGTGCGCCAGCTTACAAAAGCAAAAATGACCCATTTGGAGGTAAACCCCGAATACCTCGCGGGTAAAGTGTTGGCGAGAAATATCGTTGACCAAGAGACGGGTGAAATTCTCTTTAACTGTAATACTCCTCTTGCCGAGGAAGTTTTGGCTCAGGTGACTGAGTCTGGCGTTACAGAATTCCAAACGCTGTACATTAATGAGCTGGATTGCGGGCCTTTTGTTTCCAATACCATGGCGACAGACCCCACTAGTAATGAGCTTGAAGCGCTGGTTGAAATATACCGCATGATGCGCCCTGGCGAGCCGCCAACCAAAGATGCTGCAGAGACCTTGTTTAAAGGCCTGTTCTTCACTTCTCAGCGCTATGATTTGTCCGTTGTGGGACGTATGAAGTTTAATCGCCGCCTGGGTCGTAAGACTGAGACAGGAGAAGGGACACTTTCCAGAGAAGATATTGTTGATGTTCTGAAGACCCTGATTGACATTCGTAATGGTAAAGGGGTTGTGGATGACATTGATCATCTGGGTAACCGTCGTGTTCGCTCTGTAGGTGAAATGACAGAGAACCAGTTCCGAGTTGGGTTGGTTCGCGTAGAGCGCGCCGTGAAGGAGCGCCTGAGCCTCGCTGAATCTGAGGGGCTCATGCCTCAAGACCTTATTAATGCGAAGCCTGTTTCGGCTGCCATCAAAGAGTTTTTTGGCTCCGGCCAGCTTTCACAGTTTATGGATCAGAATAATCCACTTTCGGAAGTTACCCACAAGCGTCGCGTGTCGGCCCTCGGGCCGGGTGGCTTAACTCGTGAAAGAGCGGGTTTTGAAGTAAGGGATGTACATCCTACTCACTATGGCCGCGTTTGCCCGATTGAAACTCCTGAAGGCCCGAACATCGGCCTGATTAACTCTTTGGCCGCGTATGCGCGCACCAATGATTACGGTTTCCTTGAAAGTGCTTATCGAAAAGTAATTAAAGGAAAGGTAACAGACGAGATTGAATACCTGTCAGCCATTGAGGAAGGTAATCATATTATTGCGCAAGCCGATGCTTCGATGGATGAGGCTAATTTGCTAACGGACGATTTGGTTTCCGTGCGCCACTTTGGTGAGTTTACGCTCAAACATCCGGTAGACGTTGACTACATGGATGTGTCTCCTCGCCAGGTTGTATCGGTTGCAGCCAGTCTTATTCCCTTCCTGGAACACGATGATGCGAACCGGGCGCTAATGGGCTCAAACATGCAGCGTCAGGCGGTTCCTACCTTGATAAGTCAAAAGCCACTTGTTGGCACTGGAATGGAAGCAACGGTAGCGCGTGACTCAGGTGTTTGTATCGTCGCAGACCGCGGCGGTATTGTAGATAATGTTGATGCTAGCCGAATAGTAATACGGGCAAACCCTGATGAGATTGTGGAAGGTGAAGCCGGGGTTGATATTTACAACCTGACTAAATATACCCGTTCAAACCAGAACACCTGTATCAACCAGAAGCCGCTTGTAAAAGTCGGCGATAGCGTTGAGCGTGGCGATATCATGGCGGATGGCCCTTCCATCGATATGGGAGAGTTGGCCCTTGGGCAGAATATGCGTGTCGCCTTTATGCCGTGGAATGGATATAACTTTGAGGACTCGATTCTTATTTCGGAGCGTGTCGCAAAAGAAGACCGATTCACCACGATTCATATCCAGGAGCTTTCCTGTGTAACGCGTGATACCAAGTTAGGCGCAGAAGAAGTCACTGCTGATATACCGAATGTTGGCGAGGCCGCCTTGTCAAAGCTTGACGAGTCGGGAATCGTTTACATCGGCGCTGAAGTAAAAGCTGGGGATATTCTTGTCGGTAAGGTAACGCCGAAAGGGGAGACGCAGCTAACACCAGAAGAAAAACTTCTGCGTGCTATCTTTGGTGAAAAGGCTTCTGACGTGAAAGATACATCGTTACGTGTGCCTACAAGTGTTAAAGGTACCATTGTTGATGTGCAAGTCTTCACGCGGGATGGCGTCGAAAAAGATCAGCGTGCACTTGATATCGAAAAGATGCAGCTTGATGACTACCGTAAAGATTTAAAAGATGAATTCCGTATCTTTGAAGAAGTAACCAAGGACCGTTTGCGGGCGGTACTTGTTGGCGCTGACATTAGTGGGGGCGCAGGGCTTACGAAAGGAACGCTTGAGCAGTCAGATCTTGAAGCCCTTCCTCTAGATAAGTGGTTTGAAATCCGGGTGCTGGACGACAAGGTAGCTTCCCAGCTTGATAAAACAAAGGAGTTCCTCCAGCAGCAGAAAGACTTGTTGGACGAGCGCTTTGAAGATAAAAAGCGCAAGCTTACTGGTGGGGACGAGCTCGCTCACGGAGTTCTAAAAATTGTAAAAGTCTATCTTGCGATCAGGCGGCGTATTCAGCCAGGCGATAAAATGGCGGGCCGTCATGGAAACAAAGGGGTTATCTCAGCAGTAATGCCCGTAGAAGATATGCCTTATGATGAAAATGGTGTGCCTGTCGATGTTTGCCTAAACCCCTTGGGGGTTCCTTCGCGTATGAACGTGGGGCAGATCCTCGAAACGCACCTTGGTTTTGCGGCCAAGGGTTTGGGGGAGCAGATCTCAAACATGCTCGATGCGAAACAAAAAGCGGATGATATTCGTGAATATCTACGCAAGATCTACAACACAACAGGGGGCCGCAGTGAGGAGTTAGATTCCTTTGATGATGAGGCCTTGCTAGAGCTTGCCGGTAATCTGCGTGGCGGTGTGCCTATTGCAACCCCCGTTTTTGATGGCGCAAAAGAAAGCGAAATCAAAACGTTGCTCGGTCTTGCAGGCTTGCCAGATAGTGGCCAGATGACCTTGTACGATGGACGTACTGGCGATGCATTTGAGCGAAAGATTACTGTTGGTTATATGTATATGCTCAAGCTTAACCACCTTGTTGATGACAAGATGCACGCGCGTTCGACCGGCTCGTATAGCCTGGTTACGCAGCAGCCGCTCGGTGGTAAGGCACAGTTTGGTGGGCAGCGTTTCGGAGAGATGGAAGTATGGGCGCTTGAAGCCTACGGAGCTGCATATACCTTGCAGGAAATGCTGACAGTTAAATCTGATGATGTTCAGGGGCGAACCAAAGTCTATAAAAATATCGTAGACGGCGATCATCGCATGGATCCTGGAATGCCAGAATCTTTCAACGTACTGGTGAAAGAGATTCGGGCTTTAGGCATCGATATAGAGCTGGAAACTGATTAGCTTAGCGGCTTTTTGAAAAGAACATACACGGCTGCAGCAGCTTAAATAAAAGATTTATCTTGGAGGATTGGCCTTGAAAGACCTACTCAATTTACTCAAATCTCAAGGACAGGTAGAAGAGTTTGATAAAATAAGGGTTGGATTGGCTTCGCCACAACTTATCCGATCATGGTCCTACGGAGAAGTTAAGAAGCCTGAAACCATCAATTACCGTACCTTTAAGCCGGAGCGGGATGGCCTGTTTTGCGCCAAAATTTTTGGCCCTGTAAAGGACTTTGAGTGCTTGTGCGGGAAATACAAGCGATTAAAGCACCGTGGGGTTATTTGTGAAAAGTGTGGTGTTGAAGTCGCACTCGCCAAGGTGCGCCGTGAGCGAATGGGCCACATTGAGCTAGCTTGTCCCGTTGCCCATATTTGGTTTCTCAAGTCATTGCCATCCCGCATTGGTTTGCTGCTTGATATGACTTTGCGTGATATAGAGCGCGTATTGTATTTCGAGTCATTTGTTGTGGTCGATCCGGGTATGACGACTCTGGAGCGCAATCAGTTACTGACCGATGAGCAGTACTATGATGCACTGGAAGAGTTTGGTGATGAATTTGATGCGCGTATGGGTGCCGAAGCCGTACAGGCTTTATTGCTAGACCTTGATCTTGATGCAGAGGCTGCGCATATTCGGGAAGAAATCCCAAACACCTCTTCTGAAACAAAAATTAAAAAATACGCCAAAAGATTGAAGCTGCTAGAGGCGTTTATTGAATCGGGTAATAAGCCAGAGTGGATGGTATTAACGGTTTTACCTGTGCTGCCACCGGATTTACGTCCCCTTGTGCCACTTGATGGCGGACGTTTTGCAACGTCTGATCTGAATGACCTTTATCGTCGGGTAATCAATAGAAATAACAGGCTTAAGCGTCTGCTTGATCTGAATGCGCCGGATATTATTGTACGTAATGAAAAACGTATGCTTCAGGAGTCTGTTGATGCGCTGCTTGATAATGGTCGACGCGGTCGCGCAATAACCGGTACTAATAAGCGGCCCCTTAAATCCCTCGCAGAATTGATCAAAGGTAAGCAGGGGCGTTTCCGTCAAAACTTGCTTGGTAAGCGAGTGGATTACTCTGGTCGTTCCGTTATTGTGGTTGGGCCGACACTTAAGCTGCACCAGTGCGGCCTGCCTAAAAAGATGGCTCTTGAGCTGTTCAAGCCCTATATTTTTAGCAAGCTGGAAGGTCGTGGTTTAGCTACAACCATTAAAGCCGCCAAAAAGATGGTTGAGCGGGAAACTACAGAAGTATGGGATATCTTGGCCGATGTGATCCGGGAGCACCCTATACTCCTGAACCGTGCACCAACTCTGCATCGCTTGGGCATTCAGGCCTTTGAGCCAGTATTAATTGAAGGTAAAGCGATACAGCTCCACCCCTTGGTATGTGCGGCTTATAACGCTGACTTTGACGGTGATCAAATGGCGGTACACGTGCCATTGACCATAGAGGCGCAGGTCGAAGCTCGCACGCTTATGATGTCGACGAATAACATCCTGTCGCCAGCAAGCGGCGAGCCTATTATTGTCCCCTCTCAAGACGTGGTTCTGGGTTTGTACTACATGACTCGCGACCGGATTAATGCGCTTGGCGAAGGTTTTATCTTCTCAGGTATTGAAGAAGTACTTCGCGCCTATACCGGTGAAAAAGTAGCGCTTCATTCCCGCATTAAAGTTCGAATCAAAGATACGGTGGAGAAAGAAGACTATACGCATGAGAAACGTTCGAGAATTGTAGAGACTACCGCTGGACGAGCGATGCTTTGGAGTATCGTGCCAGAAGGTTTGTCCTATGACCTGGTTAACCAGGCTTTGACCAAGAAGGCTATCTCTCGTTTAATTAACGCGTGTTATCGTCAGCTGGGCCTTAAATCAACGGTTATTTTTGCCGACCGTTTGATGTATCTCGGTTTTGAGCAGGCGACGTTATCAGGCGCCTCTATTGGTATTAATGACTTGGTGATCCCCGATGCTAAAAAAGAAATCATCGGTGCTGCCGAGGCAGAAGTGAAGGAAATTCAGGAGCAGTATGACTCTGGGCTGGTAACTGCCGGTGAGAGATATAACAAAGTAGTTGATATCTGGTCTCGTACAAACGACCGCGTTGCCAAAGCGATGATGGATGGCTTAGGTACCGAAACAGTGAAGGACAAGGACGGCGCCGACGCGGAGCAGCAATCCTTTAATTCGGTGTATATTATGGCTGACTCCGGGGCGAGGGGTTCGGCTGCGCAGATACGTCAGTTGGCGGGAATGCGGGGTTTGATGGCAAAACCGGATGGCTCTATCATCGAAACACCTATCACTGCGAATTTCCGAGAAGGCCTGTCGGTACTGCAGTACTTTATATCGACTCACGGTGCGCGAAAAGGTTTGGCTGATACCGCCTTGAAAACTGCGAACTCTGGTTACCTTACACGCCGATTGGTAGATGTTGCTCAGGATCTTGTGATAACTAATCCTGACTGCGGAACCTCTGAAGGTTTATTGATGACCCCTCTGATTGAAGGCGGAGACGTAGTCGAGCCGCTAAGAGAACGAGTTCTGGGTCGAGTTGTGGCGGTGGATGTACCGCTCCCCGGAAATGAAAAAGAAATCGCCGTTGAGGCGGGTACCTTCCTTGATGAGCAGTGGGTTGATCGACTTGAGCAAATGAACGTCGATGAGGTGATCGTTCGCTCTCCAATTACCTGTAGCACCCGTTATGGCGTGTGTTCTTTGTGTTACGGTCGAGATCTGGCGCGTGGGCACCTGGTTAACTCTGGTGAGGCAATTGGTGTAATTGCTGCTCAGTCTATTGGTGAGCCGGGTACACAGCTGACAATGCGGACCTTTCATATTGGTGGGGCGGCATCCAGGGCGTCGGCTGCCAGTAACGTGCAAATAAAGAATAGCGGTGTCACCCGTCTTCATAACATTAAAACGGTAGAGAAGAAGTCTGGACATCTCGTGGCCGTTTCTCGTTCGGGTGAACTGGCTGTAGCCGATGAGCGCGGTAGAGAGCGTGAGCGATATAAAATCCCCTATGGCGCGGTTATTAGCGTGAAGGAAGGTGAGGCAATTGACGGTGGTCAGATTGTTGCAACCTGGGATCCTCATACGCACCCTATCGTTTCGGAAGCATCGGGGCAGATCCAGTTTTCTGACATGGATGATGGCATTACTGTAACCCATCAGACTGACGAACTAACGGGCTTGACCAATATTGTAGTGATTGACCCCACCGAGCGGCCAGCAGCGGCAAAGGATTTAAGGCCTTGTGTGCGCTTGCTTGACGGTGAGGGTAATTTGGTTTGCCAAGGAGAAACCGATACGCCGGTTCAATACTTCCTGCCCTCTGGCGCGTTAACCAGCCTGATAGACGGCGGAGAGATAGGAGTCGGTGATGTAGTTGCCCGTATTCCACAAGAAAGTTCAAAAACCCGCGATATTACGGGTGGTCTGCCGCGGGTTGCTGACTTGTTTGAGGCGCGTAAGCCAAAAGAGCCTGCAATCCTCGCGGAAATCAGTGGCATGGTTGGTTTTGGTAAAGAAACCAAGGGCAAGCGCCGCCTGATGCTGGCTGGTACTGATGGTGAGGCTTATGAAGAGTTGATTCATAAGTGGCGCCATATCGGAGTTTACGAAGGTGAAAGTGTAGAGAAGGGGGAGGTTATTTCTGAAGGCCCTCCGAGTCCTCATGATATCTTGCGTCTTTTGGGCGTAAGTGCCCTTGCAAATTATGTCGTAAATGAAGTGCAAGACGTGTACCGCTTACAGGGCGTAAAGATAAACGATAAGCATATTGAGGTTATCGTTAGGCAAATGCTTCGTAAAGTAGAGGTTACCGAGTCTGGTGATTCGCGCTTTATTAAGGGTGAGCAAGTGGAATATTCGCGTATTCTCACTGCTAACGAGCAGCTTGAAAAAGCGGGTAAAATCTCGGCCAAATTCGATCGATTGTTGCTTGGCATTACCAAAGCTTCTTTGGCAACCGAATCCTTTATTTCTGCTGCTTCTTTTCAGGAAACAACGCGAGTTCTTACCGAAGCTGCGGTGACCGGAAAAATGGATGACTTGCGCGGTCTTAAGGAAAACGTTGTTGTTGGTCGCTTGATTCCAGCGGGTACGGGCTACGCTTATCATAAAAAACGACGAGAAATGCGCGAGCTAGGAGGGGCATCTGCTTTGTTGGAGGAGCCTCAGGAGTTAAGCGCTGAAGTGGATCAGTCTGTAAGTGACGCACTAAGCGAAGCATTAAACTCGTCAGACAAAGAATAGCCCCGTTAGATGCATGCCTGGCTAAGGTGCTGCTTGACTTGGCCGGGGTGCATCTATAGAATTCCGCATCCTTTATCGACGGGATATTGGGTTTTGTAATATCAATTAAAAATTTTCGGAGTAAAGTTCGATGTCAACCATTAATCAATTGGTTCGCAAGCCGCGTAAGCTGAAGCGGGCCAAGAGTGATGTGCCCGCACTGCAGGCTTGTCCTCAGAGAAGAGGGGTTTGTACCAGGGTCTATACAACAACCCCTAAGAAGCCAAACTCTGCATTACGTAAAGTATGTCGAGTGCGTTTAACCAATGGCTATGAAGTATCCTCCTATATTGGGGGCGAAGGACACAACCTACAGGAGCACTCTGTAGTGCTGATTCGGGGTGGTCGTGTGAAAGATTTGCCTGGTGTTCGTTATCATACGGTACGAGGTACATTAGATACTTCGGGTGTTGCCGACCGTAAGCAAGGCCGTTCAAAATACGGCGCTAAAAAACCTAAATCCTAATTTAATTTTACTTGTTTTAGACTAGTAAGGCTGAGCGCTGCCCTTCAGTTGTGGAGCGGGAGTTTCAGGCGAACCTGAAGAGAGAGAGTTATGCCTAGAAGAAGAGTTGTTGCCAAACGTGAAATATTGCCTGATCCCAAATTCGGAAATCAGGTACTTGCAAAATTCATGAACCAGTTGATGATCAGCGGTAAAAAATCAGTTGCTGAAAAAATTGTTTATGGTGCCTTGGATATTATTGCCGAAAAAACCAAAGAAAATCCCGTCGAGATTTTTGAAAAAGCACTAGAAGCCGTGCAGCCGATGGTGGAAGTTAAGTCCCGTCGTGTTGGCGGGGCCACTTATCAAGTGCCAGTAGAGGTGCGTCCTTCGCGAAGAGTAGCCTTGGCGATGCGCTGGATAGTTGACTGCTCCCGCCTGCGTGGAGAGAAGTCAATGGTGCAGCGCTTAGCTGGTGAGTTGATGGATGCGGTAGAAGGAAAGGGCGCTGCAGTTAAAAAGCGCGAAGACGTTCATCGCATGGCAGAAGCGAACAAAGCGTTTTCTCATTACCGATTTTAATTTTAATCTATTTTTTGACTACCTATGCCTTGAATTGAGGAAAAAAAAGTGGCCCGTAAAACCCCTTTAAATCGCTACCGTAATATCGGTATTTGTGCCCACGTTGATGCTGGTAAAACCACCACAACAGAGCGCGTTTTGTTTTATACAGGTGTCTCCCATAAAATCGGTGAGGTGCATGATGGCGCGGCTACGATGGATTGGATGGAGCAGGAGCAGGAGCGAGGTATAACAATTACTTCGGCTGCCACTACCTGTTTCTGGTCCGGAATGGATCGCCAGTTCGACGAGCACCGCGTGAACATCATAGACACGCCGGGTCACGTTGATTTCACCATTGAAGTAGAGCGCTCACTGCGAGTTCTTGATGGTGCTGTGGTGGTGTTTTGCGGGAGCTCTGGAGTAGAGCCTCAGTCAGAGACAGTATGGCGTCAGGCGAATCGATACAACGTGCCGCGTATCGTTTTTGTAAACAAGATGGATCGAGCAGGTGCTGATTTCGTACGTGTAGTTGATCAAATCAAAGAGCGCTTGGGCGCAACGGTCGTTCCGGTTCAGCTGAATATTGGTGCTGAGGACGAGTTTAAGGGTGTTATTGACCTAATTCGCATGAAAGCGATTTATTGGAATGAATCTGACCAAGGCATGACCTATGACTTGGCTGAAATTCCGGAAGAGCTTCAGTCCATGGCGGACGAGTATAGAGAAGCTATGGTCGAGGCGGCGGCTGAGTCTAATGATGAGCTAATGACTAAATACCTTGAAGAAGGTGAGCTCTCAGTAGAAGAGATCAAGTTGGGCTTGAGGCAGCGTGTTATTAATAACGAAATTGTTTTAGCGCTTTGTGGTTCCGCTTTCAAAAATAAGGGTGTTCAAGCGGTGCTCGATGCTGTTATCGAATACCTTCCTTGCCCAACTGAAGTTGAGGCTATCGCGGGCGTTTTGGACGATGCCGATGAAACTCCTGCAGTGCGAGAGTCATCTGACGAGGAGCCCTTTGCAGCCTTGGCGTTTAAAATTGCCACGGACCCATTTGTTGGCTCGTTGACGTTTTTTCGCGTTTACTCTGGCGTTCTTAAGTCTGGTGATGCGGTCTATAACCCGGTAAAGGGTAAGAAGGAGCGCATCGGCCGTATCTTGCAGATGCATGCAAACTCGCGCGAAGAAATTAAAGAGGTTCGCGCAGGCGATATCGCTGCCGCGGTAGGCTTGAAGGAAGTAACGACTGGAGATACGCTTTGCGATTTGGGTGAAGTGATAACGCTTGAGCGGATGGACTTCCCTGAACCAGTTATCTCTGTCGCAGTTGAGCCTAAAACAAAGGCTGACCAAGAAAAAATGGGTATAGCCCTGGGGCGCTTGGCTCAAGAAGATCCTTCTTTTCGTGTTACTTCGGATGAAGAATCAGGGCAGACCATTATTTCTGGGATGGGTGAATTGCATCTGGATATCCTTGTTGATCGGATGCGGCGAGAGTTTGGTGTAGAGGCGAATATCGGTAAGCCCCAGGTGGCATACCGAGAAACCATCAGAAAGCCTGTTGAAGTCGAAGGTAAGTTTGTTAAGCAGAGTGGTGGGCGCGGCCAGTATGGTCATGTTTGGCTTCGCATCGAGCCTGTTGATGAGAGCGAAGGCTATAGCTTTAAGTCAGAAATCGTTGGGGGCTCCGTTCCAAGGGAATACTTTAATGCCGTTGATAAGGGTATTCAGGAACAGATGGCTAACGGTGTTGTGGCGGGTTACCCGGTTATAGATGTAAAAGCTGCACTTTTCGATGGTTCCTATCATGATGTGGATTCAAATGAAAATGCCTTCCGCATGGCTGCTGCGATGGCCTTTAAAAAGGGCGCGGTAGAGGCTGGGGCAGTATTGTTAGAGCCTGTTATGAAAGTGGAAGTCGTTACACCTGAAGATTATATGGGTGATATTATCGGAGACTTGAACCGACGACGCGGTATGGTTCAGGGCATGGAAGATATTCCTTCCGGTAAGATCGTTCGGGCGGAAGTGCCGCTGGCGGAAATGTTTGGCTATGCGACCACAGTGCGCGGAATGTCCCAGGGGCGAGCTGCATACTCCATGGAGTTTTTAAAGTATCTGGAAGTTCCAGCAAGTATTGCTGAAGCAATAAAAAACCAGTCTTAGTGATTTAACTTTCGAGGTTTGAATTCATGTCAAAGGAAAAATTTGAAAGAAATAAACCCCACGTAAATGTGGGGACCATTGGTCACGTAGATCACGGTAAAACAACGCTGACAGCGGCGCTTACCCGCGTCTGTGCAGAACTCTGGGGCGGCGGTGAAGCGGTTGCCTTTGATGGGATCGATAATGCGCCAGAAGAAAGAGAGCGCGGCATTACTATTGCGACCTCTCACGTTGAGTATGATTCCCCAGAGCGTCACTATGCCCACGTAGACTGCCCAGGACACGCTGATTATGTGAAAAACATGATCACAGGTGCAGCGCAGATGGACGGTGCAATTTTAGTTTGTTCCGCTGCTGATGGCCCCATGCCTCAAACACGTGAGCACATCCTTCTTTCTCGTCAAGTAGGCGTACCATACATCGTTGTGTTCCTTAACAAGTGTGACATGGTTGACGATGAAGAGCTGCTTGAGCTGGTTGAAATGGAAGTGCGCGAGCTGCTTGACCTGTATGAATTTCCTGGCGACGACACGCCTATTATTAAAGGTTCCGCGCTTAAAGCCTTAGAAGGCGATACAGGCCCATTAGGCATGCCGTCAGTGCAAGAGCTGGTTGAGACTCTGGATAGCTACATTCCTCAGCCAGAGCGAGCAGTCGATCAGCCATTCCTACTGCCAATTGAAGATGTTTTTTCCATCTCTGGTCGTGGAACGGTAGTAACGGGTCGAGTGGAGCGCGGAATCGTCACAGTTGGTGACGAAATCGAGATTGTTGGAATTAAAGAAACAACTAAAACCACCTGTACAGGTGTAGAAATGTTTCGCAAGCTGCTTGACGAAGGTCGTGCAGGGGAAAACGTTGGCGTATTGCTGCGTGGAACCAAGCGTGAAGAGGTTGAGCGTGGTCAGGTATTGGCGGCGCCGGGTAGTATTACTCCTCATACCAAGTTCGAAGCCGAAGTATATGTATTGAGCAAAGATGAAGGTGGTCGTCATACGCCATTCTTTAAAGGCTATCGTCCACAGTTCTATTTCCGAACCACCGATGTAACGGGTGCGTGTGAGCTGCCTGAAGGTGTGGAAATGGTTATGCCGGGTGACAATGTGCAGATGAAAGTAGAGCTGATCAACCCCATCGCAATGGATGACGGTTTACGCTTTGCGATTCGCGAAGGTGGCCGTACAGTTGGTGCGGGTGTTGT
>DFBZ01000088.1:5787-37994 GCA_002366835.1 Gammaproteobacteria bacterium UBA3067 | reverse complement strand
CACTAGTGAGCATACCCTGAAATAACTCAAAGGATTCGCACTTGTATTCCTGCTCGGGGTTTTTCTGCGCATAACCACGCAAGTGAATACCCTGGCGTAGGTGATCCATGTTGGCTAGATGTTCTTTCCAGTGCCGATCAAGCACTTCCAGCATTACTTGTTTTTCCAATTGGCGGAACACTTCACTGCCAACCTTTTCCTCTTTTTCGGTGTAGGCCTGAATTAAACCCTCTAGAATCCTATCCCGTAAACCCTCTTCATTTAGCTGGTCGTCCTCATCCAGCCACTTTTGAAGTGGTAGTTGTAAGCGAAACTCTCCTTCCAGCGCAGTTTCCAAGCCCGGTATATCCCACTGCTCATCAATACTTTGCGGGGGAACGTGCTCACTAATGGTTTCATTCAGCACCTCTGAACGAATGCCGATAACTGCCTCAGAAATATCTTCGCTATCGAGCATTTCATTACGCTGCTGGTACACCACATGACGTTGGTCATTTGCCACGTCGTCATATTCCAGCAAGGATTTCCGCATATCGAAGTTACGGCCTTCCACTTTACGCTGGGCATTTTCAATGGAACGAGTCACCCAGCGGTGCTCAATGGCTTCACCTTTTTCCATTCCCAGGCTCTGCATCATTGACTTAACGCGATCGGAGGCAAATATGCGCATTAGGTTATCTTCCAGAGAAAGATAAAAGCGCGAAATACCGGGGTCACCCTGGCGACCAGAGCGGCCACGTAGCTGGTTATCAATACGGCGGGATTCGTGCCGTTCGGTGCCGATAATCTGTAATCCGCCAGCGGCGAGTACTTTGTCGTGGGTTTCTTGCCAGCGAGCCTTGAGCGCCGAAATATCTGCTTCGCTTGGATTATCCAGCTTCTCGACTTCAACTTCCCAGTTGCCGCCCAGCTTAATATCCGTTCCCCTACCCGCCATATTCGTTGCAATGGTCACTCGACCAGGCTGGCCAGCTTGGGCAATGATGTCCGCTTCTTTTTGATGAAATTTGGCGTTAAGTACCTGATGATCTATTTTCTGTTTGTTAAGTAAGCTCGATACATACTCTGAGCTTTCGACGGAAGCTGTTCCCACCAACACTGGGCGACCAGCCTCAACAGCCTCTTTAATATCCTCAGTAATAGCTTCGTATTTTTCTTCTGGGGTGAGGTAGATCAAGTCATTTAAATCTTTTCTTGTCATATCTCTGTGGGTAGGAACAACCACCACGTCCAGAGCATAAATCTGACGAAATTCAAATGCCTCTGTGTCAGCAGTACCTGTCATGCCAGACAGCTTGTCGTAAAGCCTGAAATAATTTTGAAAAGTCGTTGAGGCAAGTGTCTGACTTTCATTTTGTATATGAACGCTTTCTTTTGCTTCTACCGCCTGATGAATACCATCCGACCAGCGTCGACCAGGCATAGTGCGCCCTGTGTGCTCATCAACAATAACAATTTCGTTATTTTGAACGATGTAATCCACGTCTTTCTGAAATAGGGCGTGGGCTTTAATCGCAGAATGGACATGATGAAAAAGATTAAGATTAGTGGGCGAATAAAGGCTTTCCCCTTCTGTGAGCATGCCAGCACCCACCAGAAGCTCTTCCACATACTGGTGGCCGAGCTCGGTCAGCTCAATATTGCGGGTTTTTTCATCCACAACAAAATGGCCGGTATCTTCAACCGGCTCGTCAGTGGCCGAACGCTCTACAAATTCCTGCTGGCTCAGTTTTGGAATCAGTTTATTGATATTTCGATATAATTCGGAGCTGTCTTCGCTGGGGCCGGAAATAATCAGCGGGGTACGTGCTTCGTCAATCAGAATTGAATCTACTTCATCCACCACGGCAAAGCTCAAATCACGCTGATAGCGCATTTCTTTGCTAAAAGCCATGTTGTCGCGCAGGTAGTCAAAGCCAAATTCATTATTGGTACCGTAGACCACATCGGATTCGTAAGCTGCACGTTTGTCTTCTGCCTCCTGGTTGGAGGTCACAACGCCAACACTTAAACCAAGAAACTCATAAAGGGGCCTCATCCAGGAGGCATCACGCTCGGCAAGGTAATCATTAACGGTCACCACGTGAACGCCACCGCCAGAAAGTGCATTGAGATAAACAGGCAGCGTAGCCACCAAGGTTTTACCCTCACCGGTACGCATCTCGGCAATACGCCCTTGATGTAGGGTGATGCCCCCTATCATCTGTACGTCAAAGTGCCGCATTTCCATAACACGACCCGCCGCTTCGCGTGCCACCGCAAACGCTTCCGGCAGGATGTCATCCAGGCCTTCTTTTCCTTCACCGAGACGCCCTTTAAATTCAGCAGTTTTTGCCTGCAGGGCTTCATCGGAAAGTGTTTTGAAATCTTCTTCGAAACTATTTATTCGCTTAACCGTCTTGCTCATTTTTTTTAGTTGACGGTCATTTTTTGAACCAAATATTTTACTTAGCATGCTACCGGTCACATCGTTTTATTAGTTGAGAGTTCGTAATGGAAGTGTAATCACCAGGCTATTATTACCCAGTACTAAGCGAACTAAAATTAGTGGCAATTCTACATGGGTTCTGGAAAATTATCCGAAAATAAAGCACTGTGAACACAAGCTCTTGCGGTTAGCTGGCTATGTAGCATCAGCTATTAACCACCAAGGATAGCAGCTTTAGGATAAAATTAGATTAAATAGAGGTTTTTTTCTGAAAGGGAATAACCAGGATGATAAATAGGGCGGGAAAAGCTACCCACCCTCAACAGATTGTTGAAATCAGCCTTTCTCGCGGCGATAAATATAATTCTTGGGGTTCATCGCTTTACCATTCAAGAGTACTTCAAAGTGAACATGGTGTCCTGTCGAGCGTCCAGTGGTGCCCATTTTAGCAACCTGCTGGCCTTTTTTTACCACATCGCCCACTTCCACCATATTTTCTTTATTGTGGCCATAACGTGTCACGTAGCCATCACCGTGACTGACTTCCACCAAATTACCATAACCATAGCGCTCCCCTGACCAGGTGACGACACCTGCGGCAACAGAAATAATGGGAGAGTCTTCTTTGCCCGCAAAGTCTACACCTTTGTGCCAAGCGAGTTTTCCAGTAAAGGGGTCAGTGCGATGTCCGTAGTGAGAGGATAACCATCCCTTTTTAATCGGACGTCCGGTAAGGTATGAGCTACCCTTTATATTTCGATTCACCAACATGGATTCAAGAATATCCAATTGCTGCTCACGCTCTTCGAGGGTTGCTGACATAGCATCAAGCACATTGGCAAACTCAGGTTTCTGATAAACCTCCCCTAGCTCGCTTAGTTCTTCAGGGCCACCCACCGCAGGGTTCTGTGAAAAATCAAACTCGCCTTTGTTGAGCTTTGCCACCTGAGTTAGGTGCTCGCCCAAAGCATCAAGACGAATCATTCTTGCTTCCACTTCGGCAACTTTAACAGTCAATGCTTGCATTCGCTCATCCACTTCGCGCTGAGCATCCGCCACTTTATTCTTTTGAACTTGTATCTCTTCCTGCCAATTGCCTACCAGGGAAATACTGCTATCACTAGCACCTCCTAAACCAAAGCTGGAGACACAGTATGAAGTTACTATCACAGTCGTAATTACCAACAGAACGAGAACACCAATCGCCTGCAAGGATCCAAACCTCAAATTATGACTCTTACCATTTTTTGAACTTAGTAGTATGACTTGCATATTATTTCGCTACCAATGTGCTTCAGGCTCACAATTAGCCCCGATAAATAGCCATTTCGTAAATAAGCATATTCATCAGCTACTTGCACGCAAATTCCTTGAAGATTATTCTGCGAATTAAGAAACCATCTTTCTTTAGGGAAGCTCTTTATAGAGCCAAAATCGCTGCCAAAATTTTTTCAAATGATAAAGTAGATTAAAAATAAAGCAAGCTTTCAAGTAGACTGGCACAATAACCCCCCCTCTTATCGAAGGTAGGCCACCTTATGAAGAAACCTCAATTAGCCGGCAAACTGCTCAGGGCAAATACAAATAACAGCAACAATAACAGCCCCCTATATAACACTTTAGCATTTGCTCACTATTTGTGCTCACTGGAACAAATCGTTACACAATATCTGCCCCCGCCTTTCAAAGACCATTTCCAGGTTTCATCCTATGAATATGGAAAACTGGTAATACTATGCGATAGCGCCAGTTGGTCCAGTAAGCTACGCTTTCACTCTAAACACCTGATTTCAAAGCTTCACAACCACCGGGAGTTTAGTGAGCTTGAGGAGGTCAGCACTCTGACAAATCTGCGTGCGATAACAAGAACAGCAAAACGCCGCCTACCCAGGGCAAAAAAAATTAGTCGAGAAAATAGTCGGCTTTTGATAGAAACCGCTCACTTTGAAGAGGATAAAAAGCTTTCAGGCGCACTAGAGCGCTTAGCAAAACATGCCTGCATCAGCGAGGAACAAGAGTAAAACAGAATAAAAAGGAAAGGATAAGTGATATGAACATAGCGCCGTAACAAATAGTCAGGCGCTAGTTTAAAAAGACAAGCAGGCTTACTTAAGCCTCAGCAGCAAAAGCAGGCTTCATATAGGAAATTGGAGCATTCGCTGCATCTTCAAAAGTGAGCAAATCCCAGGCATCAGGTTCTTTTAAAAGCTGACGAATCAGCAGGTTATTTAGTGCATGACCCGACTTGTGCCCCTGAAACTCACCAATCAGGCTATAACCCAAGAGGTAGAGATCACCAATAGCATCAAGCACCTTGTGCTTTACGAACTCATCATCATAACGCAGCCCGTCTTCGTTCAGAACGCCCTCATCACCAATAACAATCGCATTATCAACACTACCACCAAGCACCAATTGCTGCGTGCGTAAGGCTTCGATATCTTTCATAAAGCCAAAGGTTCGTGCTCGGCTGACCTCTTTCACAAAGGAGGTGCTGGAAAAGTCGACAGATGCTACCTGCGCGCTGTCTTTGAATGCGGGATGGTCAAAAGAAATGCCAAAGCCGACTTTAAAGCCATTAAAAGGAAGAAAGGTAGCCGTTTTATCACCATCGCTGACACTTATTTCACGGTTAATACGAATAAACTTTTTCGCACCTTGCTGCTCTGCGATGCCCGCGGCTTGAATAAGAAAAACAAAGGGCCCGGCACTGCCATCCATAATAGGCACTTCAGACGCGGTTAATTCGACATAGGCATTATCAATACCCAAACCCGCCATGGCTGACAAGAGATGCTCGACGGTTTGCACCCGCACACCATCTTTAACCAAATTGGTGGAAAGGGTCGTATCACCAACATTTTCAGCGCTTGCCTTTATTTCCACAACGGGATCGAGGTCTACGCGGCGAAAGACAATGCCAGTATTTACAGGTGCTGGACGCAAAGTTAAATAAACCTTGCTTCCACTGTGCAAGCCAATCCCTGTACCTTTAATGCTGTTCTGGAGTGTTCGTTGGCGAATCATGGTCATTTTCCCTCTAATCTACCGCCCCGAAAAACGGCCGACGATACTATCAAACTGCCTTACAGCTTAGCCCGCAGTTTGTGCATACTTCACACTCAAACAAAGTCAGTTGAGCAATAATCTCATAATTGATAGCAAGTATGGCCTAAACTACCTGAACGCAAGCTGTCTCTAGCAGGTTTTTGAAAAACTGCCGAAACAGTGCTTACGCCATCACATGTATCCTTTTAAACAAAACCCGCGACAAAGCCGACGCTTCCACTAGTATCGGAAACATCGGCACTTTGCAGGTAAGTTTTCCGCTATTAATCTGCTTGCTGGCGTAGAAATGCGGGCAAATCCAGATAATCCATGTCATGCGCTAGTGCTGCATTGGTGGCAGCAGGCTGAGAGCCAGCACTGCTACCCGTAACGCGGTCAATCGCAGGCCGCTCAAGCTCGCTGTACTTCACAGTTCCATCGCGCTCTACAGGAATCCCACGAACCCCAGGCTTCACGCCACGCACCTCTTCAACAACCGAACCACCTAAACCGGTGGCAACCACTGTGACTTTAAGGTCATCTCCCATTGATGGGTCGATAACGGTCCCCACAACAACGGTGGCATTATCTGATGCAAACTCTTCGATGGTGTCCCCCACTTCCGAGAACTCACCCAGGCCAAGGTCTTCACCGGCGGTAATATTAACAAGAATACCGCGAGCGCCTTGCAGGTTCACATCTTCTAGCAAACGGCTCTTTATCGCCGTTTCAGCCGCTTCACGGGCGCGATCTTCGCCAGTGGCGATACCCGTTCCCATCATTGCCATACCCATTTCCGACATCACCGTTCTTACGTCTGCAAAGTCAACATTGATCATACCTGGACGGATAATGAGATCAGCAATACCCTGAACCGCGCCCAAGAGGACGTTGTTCGCTTCTTTAAATGCTTCTAACAGGCTGGTATTTTTCCCAAGCACCGGTAATAGCTTTTCGTTTGGAATGGTGATGAGGGAATCAACATGCTGGGAAAGCTCAGCAATTCCAGCCTCGCCCACTCGCATACGCTTACGGCCTTCGAAAGAAAAGGGCTTGGTTACAACTGCAACGGTCAAAATACCCATATCCTTGGCTATATCCGCGACTATCGGTGCAGCACCCGTTCCCGTACCGCCGCCCATTCCTGCGGTAATAAATAGCATATCGGTGCCGGCCAGCACTTCTTCTATTCTTTCACGGTCTTCCAAAGCAGACTGGCGTCCAACTTCAGGGTCAGCCCCCGCTCCCAGGCCTTTAGTCACTTCACTACCCAACTGCAAAAGTGTGCGCGACTGCAAACCCTGCAAAGCCTGGGCATCGGTGTTGGCACAAATAAACTCTACGCCATTCACTTGGTTTTGCAGCATGTGCTCAACGGCGTTGCCACCACCACCGCCAACTCCAAATACTTTAATCACCGCACTTTGTGGCTTGTTATCGACTAACTCAAACATATCTATCTCCCTTTTATTTTAAAAAAAAACTAGAAATTTCCTTTAACCCATTGTTTAACACGCTGAAAAACACTTTCGTTTTGAGTGTTTACCGTACTAACACCCTTTTCCTGGAGCTCCTTTTGCCCGTAAAGCAGCAGACCCACTCCGGTGGAATAAACAGGATCAAGAATGGCATCCGTGAGGCCTAATATTCCTTTTGGCGTACCGAGTCTCACCGGCATGTGAAAAATCTCCTCCGCCAGCTCAACCACACCTTCCATCTTTGCTGAACCCCCAGTTAAAACAACGCCTGCTGAAATCAGCTCTTCAAACCCGCTACGTCGCAGCTCAGATTGAACGAGTATAAAAAGCTCTTCGTAACGCGGCTCAACCACCTCTGCCAATGCCTGCCGGGAAAGGTCTCTTGGTGGGCGATCTCCCACACTAGGAACTTTTATGCGCTCATCAGGCCCGGCCAGTTGCGTTAAGGCACAGGCGTATTTAATTTTTATATCTTCAGCATGTTGCGTGGGCGTCCGTAACGCCATGGCGATATCATTTGTCACTTGATCCCCCGCAATGGGGATCACGGCGGTGTGACGAATGGCGCCACCGGTAAATATGGCAATATCCGTGGTACCCCCACCAATATCCACCATGCACACACCTAACTCTTTCTCATCATCTGTTAATACCGCGTAGCTGGAAGCAAGTTGCTCCAAAACGATATCGTTAGCTTGCAGGCCACTTAGTCGAGCACATTTTTCAATATTCTGGACGGCATTTACTGCGCTGGTAACAAGGTGCACTTTGGCCTCAAGGCGTACACCCGCCATACCCAGCGGCTCCCGCACTCCACCCTGCTCATCGATAATAAATTCCTGCGGCAGGATATGTAGCACTCGTTGGTCCGCTGGTATGGCCACTGCTTTGGCGGCATCAATTACCCGATCAATATCGGCTTGCACTACTTCTTTATCTTTTATCGCAACAATGCCATGAGAGTTCATGCTTTTAATATGGCTGCCGGCTATACCACAGTAAACGCTATTTACTGGGCAACCCGCCATTAATTCAGCTTCTTCAATAGCTCGCTGTATAGATTCCACCGTTGTATCTATATTAACGACAACGCCCTTTTTTAAACCTTTTGATTTGGATGAACCTAAACCCAGTACTTCCAAAGAACCATCTTCGTTGGTTTTCCCAACCACCGCGACAACCTTCGATGTACCGATATCTAATCCAATCAATGTGTTATCGTTAACTATTTTATTCATCCATTTTTTCTCTAAATAAGAGACTAGCGAAGTGCTAGCGACTTCCCTGCTATAGTTTTATCACCCACTCGCCAAGCCACAACAAAACCACTGTCATAGCGTAAATCTACATGGGCAATATTTTCGAGCTTGGGGGAAATATGTTTTTGGTAAACGGCCCTAAATTCTTTAATTCTTTCCAACCCTTGTTTTGCGCTAAGAATTACCAACAATCCATTATCAAATTGAATACGCCACTCAAAGGCCGACTTCATATTTAAAACGCTTATATTTAAGCCGCTATCTCGTAAAGTTTGTGTTGTTTGATCATAAAAACGGGTTATTTCTTCCCGCTGCAATTCATTGCCTATTAGATGAGGAAGGTGGTCAAAATCCTGTAAATTACCCGGCGCAAATACTTCGCCATTTGCACTGATAAGCTGCGCTTTTCCCCAACGAGCAACGGGGCTTTGTTCCTGAATATTCACCAGTACGGTATCAGGCCATATCTTTTTCACCTGTGCCGATTTCACCCAAGGAATATGATTAACTGTTTGCGCAACATCGTTTAGCTCTAATGAGAAAAAATCCTTTTTTAAAGCCTGCTCTAAAAGTGTATCCACCTCATTTTTTTCTACATACCGTAATGATTTGTTAATTAGTATTTTCTTAATCGCAATTTGTTCATTGACATCAGGCATAGACAGCAATACAACAAGAAGTAAAGTTGACAGCATGAGCAAACCCATTCGCGGCATTACTATTTTTTTTATATCTTCCCTTGTCATTATTTTGTCCTTAACCTTGCGAATGAGACTGCGGGAAACTCGATTCCAGAATTTCCATGACCAATCGATTAAAGGAAATCCCGCCCTGTTTGGCTGCCATAGGCACCAAGCTATGACTGGTCATACCGGGCACTGTATTTATCTCGAGCAAATAAAACCTACCGGCTGCATCACGCATCACATCAACTCGCCCCCAACCTGACGCAGAAACACTTTTATAGGCTTCGTAAGCCAGTGTTTTAAGCGCAGCCTCATCATCAGGGTCAAGACCGCACGGGCATCTATATTCGGTATCCTGAGATTGATACTTTGCTTCGTAGTCGTAAAAATCTCTCGGTGTTTTAAGACGTACCGGCGGCAGCACTTTATCTCCCAAAATCGCAACCGTATATTCTTCGCCCTGTATATAACGCTCAACGAGTGCAATATCATATTGCAATGCAAGCGAAACAGCCTGCTTCAAATCACCAGCAGTATCGACCTTACTCATGCCGACACTCGACCCTTCTCTGGCAGGCTTTACCATTACAGGAAAATTTTCTACTTTATTCAATTTCGTTAGTTGCTCGCTTTCCGTTACTACTAAAAACTCCGGTGTAGGCAGGTTCACTCCTTCCCATAATTGTTTGCAAAGCACTTTATCCATTGCTAAAGCTGAAGCAAGAACTCCGCTACCGGTATAGGGTATCCTGAGTACTTCGAGCGCACCCTGTAGAGTGCCGTCTTCCCCCCCGCGACCGTGCAAAGCAATAAAAACCCGGTCAAATTCAGCTAATTTTTGCAGATAATTCCCACGACAATCGACTCCTTCTGCAGCAATGCATTCTTCTCTTAATGCGTGTAATACAGACTCACCACTTTGCAGTGAAATATCACGCTCAGCAGAGTCTCCGCCGTATAACACCGCGACTTTTCCGAATTTTTCAGATTCATTACTCTTGCTCATGAATTATCGCTTATCGCACTATTAATCAGATTATTTTCAGCCAGGCTTTTTGCAACACCACCGATATTTCCAGCGCCTTGTGTCAGCAACATGTCGTTATCCTGAAGTACGCTGCTCAATAATTTTGATAACTCTTCTGTGCTTTCAATCAGCATCGGGTCAACTTTTCCTCTTAAACGAATGCTGTGAGAAAGATTCCGACTATCGGCCCCGGGAATAACGTCCTCCCCTGCGGAATAAACCTCCATTAAAAACAACACATCCACTTCGGATAACACCCGTACGAAGTCATCATAAAGCTCCTTGGTACGACTATATCGATGTGGCTGATAGACCATTACAAGGCGACGTTCCGGCCACCCTGACCGAATGGCCTGGATAGTGGCTTCCACCTCTCTTGGGTGGTGTCCATAGTCGTCCACAAGCATGACTCTTCCTTGCGGAAGCGCGAACTCTCCATACGATTCAAAACGTCGACCGACACCCTGAAAGTTTTCTAAGGCTGTCTTAATCGCACCCATTTCTATCTTTTCGTCACGCGCAACAGCAATAGCAGCCATAGCATTCAACACATTGTGTGTGCCCGGCATATTGAGGTGAATAACTTGAGACTCCATATCTGGCCCGTGAGCAGTGAAGGTGGTTTTAAATTCACTTTGATCAATATCTGTCGCCCAGTACATCGCCGTTTCATCAAGCCCATAAGTAAGCACCGGCCTTGGTACTTCTGCCACCAATTCTTTTATCGTCGGATCATCAATACAAACCACCGCTAGACCATAAAAAGGCAGGTTATGGAGAAACTCATTAAAGGTTTGAACCAATTTGGAAAAATCACCTCCATAAGTGCTCATATGGTCGGCATCAATATTGGTAATAACGGATACCATTGGCTGTAAGTGCAAAAAGGATGCGTCACTTTCGTCGGCTTCAGCAATAAAATACCGGCTATCGCCTAAACGGGCATTGGTGGCAGCACTATTTAAGCGCCCTCCAATCACATAGGTGGGGTCATACCCAGCCTCAGCGAAAATCGAGGCAATTAAACTTGTTGTGGTTGTTTTTCCATGAGTACCGGCCACCGCAATGCCATGCCGAAATCGCATTAACTCAGCAAGCATTTCTGCTCTGCGTACAATTGGGATTCCTAGTTCTCGTGCTTTTGCTAACTCTGGGTTCTCCTGGTCCACGGCTGTAGAAACCACAACCACATGGGTGTCGATAACATTATCGCCATGATGCCCTATCGTAATCCGAATACCTGAATCAGAAAGGCGATTTGTCATTGCACCATGCTTAATATCGGAACCCGACACCTGATAGCCCTGGTTAAAGAGCACCTCAGCGATGCCGCCCATACCCACGCCGCCAATTCCAACGAAGTGAATTTTTTTGATGCGTCGCATTTCCGGAACAAAATTAAGCACGAGCCGCCTCCAAACATGCATTGACAACGATCTCGGTCGCATTAACCGGCGCACTATTTTTCGCCGCCTGCGCCATAGCCATTAATTTCTTTCTATCCAGCAAAGGCGTTAACAAATCTGTAAGTTTCTGAATATCTAATTCCTTTTGGGCCACCACCAAAGCGGCACCCTCTTTCTGGAGAAACTGGGCGTTTCGAGTTTGATGATCATCCACTGCTGCTGGATAAGGCACAAAAATAGCACCAATGCCGGCCTGCTGGATTTCGCTCACCGTTAACGCTCCTGATCGAGCAATTACTAAATCGGCCCAGCGATATGCATTGGCCATATCGCTTATAAACGGCTCCACCTTTGCTTCCACATTTAGCTGCTCGTATAGCGAAACCGTTGTTTGATCCTTATTCCGGCCCGCCTGATGCCATATATTTAATGGTCGCTTACCATCAGAAGATACCTTTGTGATTTTTGCCAATGCCTGTGGTACGAGTTCGTTTAGTGCCTGCGCGCCTTGGCTGCCACCAAGCACAAGAATATTAATTTCTTTCTGTTCAGCCCGTTTATTAAAACGTTCTTCTGGCTCACCCAGCATTTCGATCTCTTTTCTCACCGGGTTACCCGTTACCCGAGACTTGTCTGCAGGCAGGTCTGCAAACGTTCCTGGAAAAGCCTGCAGTACGAGTCGAGCAAACTTACTGAGCACACGATTGGTAAAACCCGGCACCGCATTCTGCTCGTGAATCACAAGTGGATAACCCATCAGCCATGCCATCAACCCTCCAGGGCCAGAAGTAAATCCACCCATACCAAGTACCAAATCGGGCTTCACATGATGCAGGGTATTCGCCGCCTGCCAGCATGCCAGCATCAATTTAAAAGGCGCGACTAATAAACGCTTAAACCCCTGGCCGCGTAATCCGGCAACCGTTAAATAATGAAGATCAATAAATTCTTCCTGTGGAATAACTCGAGACTCAATACCTTTTTTGGTTCCCAACCAAGAAATACCCGCACCATGGCTATGAAAAAATCGCGCTACTGCTAAAGCAGGAAACACATGCCCGCCCGTACCGCCTGCCATAATGAGTATTTTTTTTGTATTTAATTCGGCATTATTCATGCAGCAAGCCCCGATTGTTTTCCTAATCGGACTGATTCCGAGCCTGACTTCAAGTTTCGTCGTTTATTTTTCTTTCTAGGTTTGGCTTCACTGGCGACGTCATTTTCCTTACTAATGCGGAGTAAAATCGCCAGAAGAAAACAAGTAGACAGCAAACTACTACCCCCATAACTCATAAGTGGTAAAGTGAGCCCTTTCGTTGGCAATAAACCCATGGTGACACCGAGATTAAATAAAGCCTGTATACCTATCAATACCGCCAAACCATAACCAAGGTATGCAGAAAAATAGGCACCCCGCTGCTCTGCTGATCGGGATATAAATAACGCGGAAAGCACTAAAATAGAAAAAAGGATAATCACCGTCATAACGCCCAAAAACCCGAATTCTTCTGCTAATACAGCAAGAAGAAAATCCGTATGCGCCTCGGGCAGATAGAAAAGCTTCTGCACACTATTGCCATAACCTTGCCCAAACCACTCGCCTCTTCCATAGGCGATAAGACTCTGAACCAGTTGATAGGCAGATCCAAATTGATTTTCCCATGGCCTCAGAAATCCGCTTAATCGGGCGACGCGATAAGGCTGCGTAATAAGCAAAACATAAAAAAGCAAAGCGCCAACCAAAACCAGCAGAGCAAAATACCGAACTCTCACACCGCCCATAAATAGCATGGCAAAGGTCGCTATACTCAGCACCACTACAGAGCCAAAATCAGGCTCAAGCAGTAGCAATATCGCGGGTAAAAATAAAATAGCTGCGGGTTTTAAAATACCTGTGATCTGACCTCGTACTTCATCCTTTTTCCTCACGATAAAACTGGCCATATAAATCAGTACAAATATCTTAGCGACCTCTGAAGGTTGGAAGTTCATAAACCCCAGACTTATCCAACGGGTACTGCCATTAACCGTATTGCCGATGAGCAATACAAGTACCAACATTAACACAGCAAAAAAGAATAACATGCTGCTAGTTCGCTCCCAGAGACGCATGGGTATCTGGTAAGCCAGCACGGCACAACACACGGCTATAAAGATAGATATTCCATGCCGAATCACAAAGTGAAAGGTATTGGCGAATTTTTCTTCTGCAATAACCATTGAAGCTGAAGAGACTGTTAATAAACCAATACATAATAAAGAGACGGCGCTTATCAATAGCAACTGTTCAGGCTTCAGGGGCTGCTTTTTATCCAATAGCATCAGACACCCTCCATCCTGTGACTAGAGGAGGTCGCCCTACCTAAAACCAGATTTTTAAAAACATCACCTCGATGCTCGAAATTATCAAACATATCGAAACTGGCACAAGCGGGGGAAAAAAGCACAAGGTCTTTATCTTCTGCAGCGCTTCGTGCAGCATTTACAACGTGCTCTAGAGACTCAAAAGCATCTACCGGACAATTCACGCCCTTAGTAAGATCGGCAATAATTTTTGCTGAATCCTGCCCATAAACAAGTACTTTTTTCACGTACTGGTTAATTAATTTAATTAATGGAGAAAAGGTCGCATCTTTACTTACCCCACCGAGAATCAAGATTATTTTCTGTGAAAAAGTCTTTCCAAATCCATTTAGTGCCGCCAAGCTTGCGCCAACATTTGTACCTTTAGAATCGTTTATCCAGCGTACACCCGCAATGTCTGCAACAGTCTCACAACGGTGCGCCAAACCAGAAAATTCCTGCAGGCTCTTAATTTGTGTTTCTCCTGGGATGCCAATAACATCGCAAACGGCCATGGCAGCCAGGCAGTTCAGATAATTATGCTCACCACTTATACGCAATTCGTCAGCACAGAGGATATGTTCATTGCCACGAAGCAAATAAGTCGCTGTTAGAGTATGCTCTAGCGAATAGGGTAGCTTTTCAGTATCGTCAGATTTTTCTGTTCCAAAACTCACTACTTTTGCGACCTGTTTCCCTGGACGGGTATTCTCATCATCCCGGTTGAATAGCGCAACATCACAGTTGTGATAGATACGCTGCTTTGTAGAGACGTAATCTTCAAAACTATCGTAACGATCCATATGATCAGGCGTCACATTTAAAACCGCAGAGACCTTAGCTTTTAATGATGGCGTACTTTCCAGCTGAAAACTCGATAATTCCAGAACATAAAAATCTGGCTCTACGTTTGTTTCATCTAATAATTCCAGGGCGGGAGTGCCAATATTTCCACCGAGCCCAACACTGTACCCTGCATCAGAAATCATTTTGGCAATCAGCGTGACAACGGTACTTTTAGCATTAGTGCCGGTTATCGCTATAATAGGAGAGCTCGCGCGCTGACAAAACAATTCAACATCACCAATAATTTCCAGGCATCGACGGCGCGCTTCTTTAACCAAAGGGTGTTCAGGGGATAAACCGGGACTGATCACCAGCACATCGACACCGTTGAGCAAACTTAAAGACAGATTACCCAGGAATATGCCTGCCTTAGGAAAGTTTTCTTTTAACAATTCCAGTCCATCAATTTTCTCACGTGTATCAGCAAGTACAAGCTCCGCTTTTTGATGGCGCAAGTAAAGCGCGGCCGAAAGCCCGCTTTTACCTAAACCTAAAATCAAATAACGCTTAGCCATGTACCTTGCCTATTAACGAAGCTTGAGTGAACCGATGCCCACCAGCACCAGAATGACGGTAATAATCCAAAAGCGGACAATAACTTTAGGCTCCGCCCAACCCTTTAATTCAAAGTGATGATGTAAGGGTGCCATGCGAAAAATGCGCCGCCCGGTAAGTTTGAATGAGGCCACTTGAAGAATGACGGATATGGTTTCTGCCACAAACACTCCCCCCATCACAAACAGCAAGGCTTCCTGCCTTGCAATGACGGCAATTACTCCCAGCGTCGCTCCCAGTGATAATGCACCAACGTCCCCCATAAAAACCTGTGCGGGATAGGCGTTAAACCATAAGAAACCCAGGCCTGCACCAGAAATAGCGGTGCAAATAATCAGTAGTTCTCCTACGCCGGGAATAAACGGCAAATGCAGATATTCAGCAAAACCCGCATGGCCGGCAAAATAACAAAATAAACCTAAAGCGCCTGCCACCATGACGGTTGGCATAATCGCTAAACCATCCAGCCCATCGGTTAAATTAACCGCATTGCTGCTACCGACAATGACAAAATAAGTAAGGAGGATATAACCCAAGCCCAATTCAATAGCCACGTCCTTGAACAAAGGTACGAGTAGCTGCGTTTCAGCGGGTACTTTTGCAAAATGGTACAAGAAAACTGCAATAGCAAATGCAAAAACCGACTGCCAAAAAAACTTCCACTTAGCAGGTAAGCCGTCAGGGTTTTTCTCTACGACTTTCCGATAATCATCGACCCAACCAACCCCACCAAATGCAAGCATCACCAAAAACACCGCCCACACATAGTGAGTACGCAAATCTGTCCACAGTAGCGTACTCACCATAATAGAGAGTAGAATCAACGCCCCGCCCATAGTCGGCGTGCCTGCTTTTACCAAGTGTGTTTGCGGACCATCATCACGTATTGCTTGGCCCACCTGATGAAAGCTTAATTTCCTAATCACATAGGGGCCAGCCATTAAAGCAATCATCAATGCAGTCAGCGCACCCAGTATTGCCCGCAACGTCACTGAATTGAAGGCCGAAAAACGGACATCGTATTGCACTAAATATTCCGCTAACAATAAAAGCATTTAAGCTGTTTTCTCCTTAATCGCATTGACCACTTTTTCCATGTGTGAAGATCTTGAGCCTTTCACCAATACCGCTACCCCAGGGTTCAAATGATTGGGCAACGCGTTAATCAGCGCCGCCTGGTTTTCAAAACAAACACCTTGCGCACCAAATCCGGCTATTACCGCCTTTGCATATTGGCCAGTTACTAATAGCTTATTGATGCCGCTTTCCTTCGCTCGCTGCCCAACCTGGAAATGATATTCCTCTGCTTTTTCACCCAACTCGCCCATATTCCCCAGAATTAATATTTTCTTATTCGGGTAGCTAGATAAAAGCTGGATGGCGGCATTAACTGAGTGCGGGCTGGCGTTATAGGTATCGTCGATGAGCAGTACATTCAGTGCATTTTCAGAATACACATTTAGACGCCCAGGAGAGGCTTGCACTTTTTCAAGACCTGTTTGAATTGCTTTATCGGTCACACCCAGGCTTTTAGCTACCGCAACCGCTAACAGCGCATTGGTCACGTTATGAAAACCTAGCAGTGCAGAATGAACCGTAATCCGACCAGACTTTGAGCAAATATCGTAGCAATAGTGACCTAAATCTAACGGGATAGTATTTTCCAACCAAAAATCTGCATCACTTTTTTGGTTTTCAGAACAAATTGTTTTGCTGTTTCCCGCTTGCTGGATCTGTTCAAGCCACAATTTACTATTAGAGTCATCGCCATTTACAACCGCCACACCGTTCGTGCCGAGAGATTTATATACTTCTGCTTTTTCCCTAGCCACATTTGATACACTGCCAAACCCTTCCACATGCACTGCGGCTGCGTTTGTTATTAGGGCAACATCCGGACGAACGAGCTTGGAGGTGTAGGCGATTTCTCCCATTGCATTTGCACCCAGCTCTAACACAGCAAATCGGTGCGATGCATTCAGACGAAGAAGCGTTAGCGGCACACCAAAGTCATTATTAAAATTACCTTGCGTCGCTAACGTGGGTGCCACTTCATTTAATATGGCCGATAGCATTTCTTTAACCGTTGTTTTGCCACAACTACCAGTGATTGCCACCACCTTAAGGTCGGGAAACTGCTTTCTCCACGCCCCAGCCATTAAACCCAAAGCAATGCGCGTATCTTTAACAACAAGCTGGGGGATATCTAAATTTCTGTCTTCCTCTTCAACAATGACAGCAACACAGCCCTTACGACGTGCTTCATTTAAATAACTGTGGCCGTTAAAGTTCGGCCCTTTTATAGCAACAAATAAATCACCAGGTTTAAGGGTTCGCGTGTCGGTACTAACACGACTGATGGAAATATCATTTTCTAAGATTTCGATATTAAGAATCGCTGAACCGATGGCATGAGCAATTTGGGATAGCAACACTAGGCAGCCCTCCTTGCTAACTCAGACTTTATTATTTGATAATCTGAAAACTCGAGACGTTTACCATTTATTTCTTGATAGGTTTCAGCACCTTTTCCGGCTATCAATACAACATCGCCTTTATTGGCAATGCTGATTGCGTAGCTTATGGCTTCAGCACGATCTGAAATAATTTGGGTATTTTCAGTAGCAGGGACATCTGTCAGAATTTGTTTAGAAATTTTTTCTACCGATTCATCTCGTGGATTATCGGCGGTTACAATGATCTGATCGGCGTACTTCCAGGCAATTTTGCCCATTTCTGAACGTTTGCCCTCATCACGATTGCCGCCGCAACCGAATACACAAATCAACTTCTCTGATCCGTAGTTTCTTAAAGATGTGAGCGCACAACGGAGAGCATCCGGCGTGTGGGCATAGTCAACAAAAATATGAGGAAGCTCCCCGCCCCCGAGTTTATCCAAGCGACCGGGTACACCATGAACTTGACTTATCGCTGATAAGGCGTCTTCAAAAGGAAAGTCCAGCACCAGAAGCGTTGCCAGCGCCATAAGCAAGTTATAAACGTTAAACTCGCCATACAAGTTTGAATTGCAAAGCTCTCCACGCCCCCAGCTTGACTCTATTGTGATACTTATTGCATCGTCATCGACCTTTGCAGCAAGGATTTTAATGCCGCGACCGGTTTTGAGATCAGTACTTTTTCCAATGCTCACCAAGCCGATAGATGAGTGCTTTTTCAGCCGCTCAAAGACTTCTCGTGAAACAGCGTCATCTACATCAAATATGCCATATTGCAGTGTTGGCCAAGAAAATAGTTTTTCTTTTGACTCTATGTAATGGGCCATACTCCCGTGGTAATCGAGATGATCACGACTGATATTTGTGAGAATTGCCGTATGGTAATCGATGCCGTTTACACGGCCTTGGTCAAGACCATGGGAGGAGACCTCCATGGCAACAAGACCGGCACCCTGACTTTCCATTTTCGCAAGCTGCTGCTGCAAGCTCACCGGATCAGGCGTGGTATTTTCATTCTCACTTAATTCGCCCCATAAACCGGAGCCCAAGGTGCCGATTAGCCCGGACTTTTTACCAAGGAAAGTGAGTGCTTCTGACAGCAGGTGGCTGCAGGTGGTTTTCCCATTGGTACCCGTAATGCCAATCAGCTTCATTTTGTGCGAGGGCTGACCATAGAAATTAGAGGCCAATAAACCGGCCTTTTTTGCCAGATTTTTTACCGGCATTATGGGAATGTCGCTATACGTTTGTTTCAAATCATCTAGTAAAACACTGGTCTTCTTGGTACAGGATGTTTTCTCGAAAAATACGGCTGCTGCACCTTGCTCAATTGCTACATTAATAAAATCTCGACCATCAGCAATAGCACCCGGAAAAGCTAAAAACAAATCACTCTCTTTTACCTTACGCGAATCGATCTGAATTCCTGATATTTTCACGTTAGCGTGAGAGCTCACATTCACTAGGGAACTGGCGATGTCACTCAGATTCACAACAAGCTTATTTTCATCAGGAGCGTTTAGACTGTCGGTATTCACAGCACCACCCCCTTAACATTATCTATTTGGGACACTCGCAGGGGGGATTCATCGGGAAGAATATCCATAAGCGGCAGTACTTGTTTCATAATGCTTGAAAACACTGGCGCTGCAACTGCCCCACCGTAGTACTCTTTACCCTTGGGGTTATTCACAACAATCACTGCGACAACTTTTGGGTCACTTGCTGGAGCAATGCCCGCGAAAAGTGATAGATATTTATTTTCTGAATAACCTTCGCTACTCGACAGGTGCACAGTGCCAGTTTTCCCTGCGATGCGATAACCCGCAACATGAGCACGAGAAGCAGTCCCTTTACGACTAACCACCGTCTCAAGCATTTTTACTACTTTTTTTGCCGTTGCGGGGTTGATGACCTGCTCACCCAGCGGAATTTCATCAAGCTTTAGCAAGGATACGGGGTGCTGCACTCCACCATTTGCCAGGGTCGCATAAGCATGTGCAAGCTGAAGCGTGGTTACAGAAAGGCCATAACCATAGGACAAAGTTGCTATATCAATTTTTTTCCAACTCATATGTACTGGCAACGCACCCGAGCGCTCGCCGGGATAACCGCTACTGGTTGTCTGCCCAAGCCCAACTTGGCTATAAAGTCCATTGAGTGCGTCTGGGCCAACGGAAAGGGCTAATTTTGCTGCCCCCACGTTACTGGATTTGGTAAGAATTTTTTCGACACTCATCGGCCCGTAATAATGAATATCTTCAATTCGTTTTCGATTGAGGTAGATGGGGGAAGTTTTCACCACGGTATTCGAATTAAACTTTCCTGATTCCAGAGCCGCTGCTATCGTAAATGCTTTAACAGTGGAACCCGGCTCAAATAAATCAGTCACAGCGCGGTTACGTAAACTCTCTGGATTAATGCGTGTGCGATTATTGGGATTAAATGCTGGTGAATTTACCATCGACAAAACTTCGCCGCTTTCAACATCCATAATAACGAGTGAACCCGAGTCTGCGCGGTGCTTTTTCACTGCCAGCTCTAATTCCCGGTATGCGATATGCTGTATCCGCATATCGATGCTGAGCTGTAAATCATTACCGGCTTGGGCGGGTGCGATAAGACTTAAATCTTTTACCCGTTGGCCGTTGAGGTCGCTAATGATTTTTTTGGCGCCTGTGGTTCCACTCAACCACTCGTTATAGGCCAGCTCCATCCCCTCTTGACCTTTCTCGTCAATATTTGCCATGCCGACAACATGGGCGGCAATTTCAGCAGCAGGATAAAAACGTCCATATTCTGTGCGACTATTAAGACCCGATTTAACCTGTGCGAGCATATTTTCTGCGTCTTGCGGGGCTAAGCCCCTACCCAGATAAAGAAATTCTTTATTGCGATGTTTATTAATTTTTTTACGTAAAACTTTTAGTGGGGTATTGGTCGCCAGAGCAATATCCCTGATATATCGCTCGCTACCCTGCTTTTCCTTTTGCTCCAATAATCCTTTGGGGTTTATCCATAGGGATTGGAGAGGGGTGCTAACCGCCAGCGCCATGCCATTTCGATCGGTTATCAAGCCACGATGGGCTGGGATCATTTCCGTTCTAACGACACGGGCATCACCTTGCCCTAGAAGAAAAGGGGCATTTAGTACCTGGAGATAATAAGCGCGCGCAGAGACCCCTGTCATCGCTAATATAAAGCAGCTTACGAGGACAACAAAACGACCACTTCCTTGTTTCTTTGCTGTATTCTCTTTTTTCACGGTTTCACGGTAACCACTTGGTGGGCTTCGGGCACAGCCATTTTTAGCTCGCCTTTCGCTTTGTTTTCAATTTCTCTAAATGAGCCCAAGGTGCTTTGCTCTAATAAAAGTTGACTCCATTCAACATCCAAAGCATTACGTTGTTTTTCCAGCGCCTGCAATTCGCCAACAGCCTTACGGGTAAGGTGCACCGTATGACTTACCAAAACTGCCGAAATAAGCATGACCAATAACAAAATCCCTGGTAGTGCAAAGTGAATTAATTTCGGCAAGGTCTCCGTTGGCTTCTGTACCACCACCATTTAATCCTTCGCCAGCTTCTCTACAACCCGTAAAATTGCACTTCGCGAGCGAGGGTTTTCACTGACTTCATCTGCCCCAGCACGCACCTTCTTGGTGATGATTTTTACTTCCTTGCCGACATCACTGTCTCTAATCGGCAGGCCTCGCGGTAGCACCTCCCCGTGTGCAAGCCGCTGGAATTTTTGCTTTACTATCCGGTCTTCCAAGGAATGAAAGCTAATTACCGAAAGCCTTCCCCCTACAACCAGCTGCGCAACAACGTTATCTAAAAACGTTTCCAGATCTTCCAACTCACGATTAATAAAAATCCTAATGCCCTGAAAACTTCGCGTTGCGGGATGTTTATGTTTGTCTTTCACGGGCTGGGCTGCTGTAATCACTGAAACTAACTGCTGTGTAGTGAGAATCGCTTCTTTTGTTCGTGTCTCTGCAATAGCATGGGCAATTCGTTTACCAAAGCGCTCTTCGCCGTATTTTTTTAACACTTCAGTCATTTCTTCTACCGAAGCATGGGCCAACCAATCAGCCGCAGACTCTCCCTCATCCGGGTTCATGCGCATATCCAGAGGGCCTTCTTTCATAAAGCTAAAGCCTCTCTCAGCCTGATCAAGCTGGGGAGACGAAACACCAAGGTCAAGTAAAATACCGTTTACCTTTCCTGACAGCCCTTGCTTTTTAAAGATCTCGTCGATTTCCGCAAAAGAGCTTTGTACGATGGAAAATCTTTCATCCCCACCAAAACGTTCTTTTGCAACGGTAATGGCCTCGGGATCCTTATCAATGGCCAGCAGTTTTCCGCCTACGCCCAGTTTTTCAAGTATTGCCGCTGAATGCCCACCTCGGCCAAATGTGCCGTCGACATACACGCCGTCTTGCTGGATATTTAAACCTTCTACCGCCTCACGCAGCAGAACCGTCTGGTGGTCTGTATTACTATTCATGAATTAAACATCCCGTACCTAACCAGCCCTATTACCTTGCTTTTATTACAGTGGAACATTTTGTGCCGCTTCAGGTAGGTCTTCTCGCTTACGAACACCCTTATCAAGAATGCCATCTCGAACCGCCTCCCAAGTGTTTAAATCCCAGACTTCAAATCTTCGGCCTAGCCCGACAAGCATGATTTGCTTATCGAGGTTCGCGATAGGCCGCAAAGAGGGGTGTATCAAAATTCGTCCGCTTCCATCCATATCTACGTCGGTAGCATGACCCTGGAGAATCATCTGCATCTCTTGCACAGCGGGGTTAGTGCTTGGCAGCTCAATAAGCGCCTGCTCTATCTTTTCCCAGTCGGGGAGTTTATATAAGAGCAGGCAGGTGCGATCTGTATCACGAGTAAGAATCATATGGCCTTCGCAGTCAGACACCACCTCACCCCGGTAGCGCGCCGGCAGGACCATACGCCCCTTTGCATCCAAGTTAATTTGTGTTGTACCCCGAAACAAATTAGCGCCCGCCTAATCCCTTTTGACCCACTTAAAACCATAATCTCCCACTTACACCCACACTATAGGTATATACTCTGCCACGGTCAAGGTGGAGCCCTATTTGAGAGCACCACGCAAGAATAATTTTTCCTTTAAATTCAAATGGATAGAAAGAATCAGGGGGAAGAGAGGCACAAAATGTGCATCTCTTGAACAGCTTCACATTTAAAAACAATAAGGTAGGACTGGTTAGCTAGAAACCACTTTAAAGATGAGACTAAATAGGAATTAAAGCCTAAAAAAGGCATGCCGAGGGTTATATAGACGGGATATTGAAAGGATAAAAAATAAACGAGTCAGCCTGTAAGCCGGGTTCTGTCTGAGGTAATCATTCATCTAGGGCTTGCATCACTGCAAGCCTCAAGCAACCTACCCAAATCCAGCGCGAGCAACGCCGATGGATTTCTATTTGGTCTTGCTCCAAGTGGGGTTTACCATGCCACGATGTGTTGCCACTCGCGCGGTGCGCTCTTACCACACCATTTCACCCTTACCGGCCACCACTACCGAAATAATAGCAACGTAGGCGGTTTGTTTTCTGCTGCACTTTCCGTAAGCTCGCACTCCCCAGGCGTTACCTGGCACTCTGCTCTATGGAGCCCGGACTTTCCTCCCCCTCTCGATAAAACTACCAAGCGGCGGCGATTACCCAGCTGACTCGAGTGCAGATGGTCATATCTGGCACCCTTAAAGTCAAGCCTTTTTACTTAAAGCGTAATCATAGAAGAGCTTCTTCTTTTTACCAAAAATTTTGGCGGCGATTTGCGCGGCGCGATTTGGGGGTAAATCCTGCAGTAATAAATCCATTAATTGAATAGCTTCTACATCCAATAACTCACCTGCTTCAGGCTGTTTAAAGCCCTCAATCATCACAACAAATTCACCCCGCTGCTGATTGGCATCGCCCTCTAACCAAGCCAACTGTTCAGATAAATGGCCATGATGTACGGTTTCAAAATTTTTCGTCAACTCACGCGCAAAAACGGCTTCTCGCTCTTCGCCAAAGCTCTCTATAAGTTGAGTGCAGAAGGAAACGATGCGATGAGGGGCCTCATAAAAAACCAGGGTAGATGTTTGCTGCGAAAGCAAACGCAGTCGCTCTCGCCTCACACCTAGTTTTTGTGGCAAAAAGCCTTCAAACCGGAAGCGATCCGTTGGCAGGCCCGATACAGATAAACCAGCGATTGCTGCACAAACGCCAGGAATGGGGCTTACGACATAACCCGCCGCCCTCACTTCTTTGACCAACTGATAGCCCGGGTCGCTGATAAGCGGAGTACCAGCATCAGAAATTAATGCCAGTTTTTTTCCTTCTGAGAGCTGAACAATAACCTCTTTTGCACGCTGAACTTCATTGTGTTCATGCACTGACAGCATCGGCTTATCAATACCAAAGTGACTCAACAGCTTTCGACTGTGCCGTGTATCTTCAGCGGCAATGCAGTCAACCTCTTTTAACACGTCAAGCGCTCTTAAGGTGATATCCTGTAAATTCCCAATCGGTGTAGCAACTATATATAATTCACCTTGTGGCAAGAAAGTTCTCCGTGTTTTTTCTCAACTTTTCACTCTAAGTTTTAGATAAAATATTGCCTTATGGCGTAATCATATACACACACTCGTGTATTGAGTTCAGCCCCAGGTTTTGTGCTTTTGGCATGGCTTCAATCATTTCTTTTTTATTTACCAGTCGAATATCATACCCTTCAAAATACTCCTCCACTTCATTCTTGCTAACGCTAAAAGGCGGGCCTTGCATAAGGATTTCGTTATACTCAAAGGTCACGAGCAACCACCTCGCTTTATTTGGCAGCCCTTGTAACAGTTTCTTCATATAGGCTTTTCTTATGTCGGGAGGAAGGGCAACCAGCGCTCCTCTATCATAGACTGCTTGAATTACTTCTAACTGCGCACCAGGGAAATCAAAAATATTTCCACACCAAACTTCTAGCTGCTTACTGGTATATAGCTGAAACTTATCCTTTGTTTGTATATTAGGCTGGACAGATTGCTCCGAAAAAAAGGCATCCACCGCAAGCTGGCTTAACTCCACGCCCACAACATGACAGCCCTGCTGCGCCAGCCACTCTAAATCTAGGCTTTTCCCGCATAAGGGAACCAATACTTTTGCACTCGAATCAAGAGATAACTGGCTCCAGAATGCAAGCAGAACCGGGTTTACTTCTGACAAATGAAAACCAATTTCCTGTGTTTCCCAACAGGTACTCCAGAATCTTTCGTCCATCATTCACCTTACGTTCAGCTTTAGAATTCTATATTTAATTTATGGCTTAACGGCTTACTTGACCTATATCAATACTAAACTAATATTGCGATGCATAATTCCGCATTCTTTTATAACGATAATAGTACGTAGCAATTAATCAAAGGGGAAACAAATAATGAAAAAAAGTATGATTGCATTGGCTGTCGCTGCAGCAACAAGCGCACCTGTTATGGTTCAAGCTGCAGCACCTGAAGTGAGTGGTTTTGCGGATATTATATTTACTCTTGTTGACGACACCGCCAACACTCCCAACTCAACCAACCCAGCAGAGGGCAAGTTTACTGCTGATGGCGAAATTGATTTCAAAGGAAATCTGGCTGATGATGTTTCTGTTCGAGTTGACCTAGATGTCAATATCAATGCAGATAACCGCGACTCCGCCGATATTGAACAAGCCTTTTTTGGCTGGAAGATGAATGAAGACATCACTTTTCTTGGCGGTGTTTTTAACAACCCCGTCGGCTGGGAAGCAGAAGATACACCCGAGATGTACCAAACAAGCCACTCCATGAACTATAACATTCTTGATGGCCAGACAGCCCTACGCGGTAATAACATTGCAGGTGTTGCCGTTGCAGGAACGGTTGAAAAATTTACATTTACCGCCGCATTTCTTAACGATTTACAGCAAACAAATGAAGAAAACTCCCTTGCTTTGGTAGCAGCTTTTGCACCTACCGAAGAGCTTAATCTCGAAGCGGGTATTGTCACCCAAGATAATGACAACCCAGTTCGCACCGCTACTAACCCTAATGGCGGCGCTGGGACTGTTATTGATTTCAATGCAACATTCAGCAAGGATGACATCACTATCGCTGGTGAATTATTACTAGCAAGTGAAATCATCGACTATTCAGCAATGGCTATGATTAACATGGCAATCCCTGAGACAGCCATGTCGGCAACAGTTCGTGGTGAACTCGTAAGTTTTGACGCCGATATCGATGACTTGCTTGCGCTTACATTCGCCGGTCTTTACACCGTTAATGACGCACTGGGCATCGTTGCTGAGCTAAAGTATATTGATGGGGAAGATATTGATGGAGACATTCAAGTTGTTGCCGAGTTTGTTGCTTCTTTCTAAGCTGGCAATATAGAACTTTCTATTTATGAAAAAAGCGCAGTCATGCGCTTTTTTCATTTCTCATCTTCTGGTAGTTCTTTAACAAATGAGCGCTGCTTTAGAGCAAAGTCATTGAGGCGCGCTCTTACCAGGTAGTTAACAGTTCCTTCTCTAAATTTACCTGATTCATCAGCCTGCTCTGCTTCAACGCCTGTTAAAAGCTCTATTCCTTGATCGATGGTTTCCACCGCGTGAATAGAAAACCGCTCTTGAGCCACTGCTTCGAGTACTTCTTTTTTCAACATCAAATGCTGAATATTTGCGCTAGGAATAATAACGCCTTGCGTACCGCTTAAGCCTCGCAAGTTACAGACATCGAAAAAACCTTCAATTTTCTCATTTACGCCACCAATGGCCTGCACCTCACCGAATTGGTTCACAGAACCGGTTACAGCAAGATCCTGACGAATTGCCAGCCCGGATAAAGCCGACAAAAGAGCATAAAGCTCTGCCGAAGAAGCACTGTCCCCGTCCACGCCACCGTAAGACTGCTCAAACACCAAGCTTGCAGATAAAGATAGCGGAATATCTTCCGTATAACGGGCCGCCAAAAAACTAGACAGAATCAGCACACCTTTGGAGTGAAAAGCACCACCCAACTCAACTTTTTTCTCGATATCCAGCACCCCACCCGAACCCAAGCGCACCCGCGCGGTAATGCGACTAGGCTTACCAAAACTAAAATCCCCGAGATCAAGAACGGCTAAACCATTTATTTGTCCTACGCGACTACCCTCGGTATCAATAAGAAGCGTTTGATTTTCAATTTGCTCATAGTATCTCTCACGGATACGATCTGATCGGTGTATTTGAAGGTTTAGTGCTTTCTCGACACACTCTGCATCAATCACATGCTGGCCGGCTTTTTTTGCATGATAATCTGCCTCGATCAAGAGATTACGAAGCCAGTCACTATTCAGGGATACTTTATCTGGCTCACCAACAATGCGAGCGCCTTGCTCTATAACCCGCGCTACACCGCGTGGGTCCAGCGAAGTTAATTTGTCCTTCTCGACAATATCCGCCATTAAGCCGGCAAATTTCAGATTATTTTCTTCGGTACGCGCTATACGGTCATCAAAATCAGCGCCAACTCGAAAGAGCTCTCGGAACTCCTTATCATAATTCGACAGGAGGTAATAAAGGCGGTGATCACCCACTAGTACAACTTTGACGTCAAGAGGAATCGCTTCGGGCTCTAAGACTGATGCAGAGGCGTAACCGAAATGACTTTCCAGACTGTCAATTTTTACCTGTTTGGATCTTAAAGCCCTCTTTAATGCCTCCCAGGCAAAGGGCTTGGTGAGCACCTTTTCCGCATCGATAATTAAATATCCGCCGGATGCCCTGTGCAAAGCACCCGGTTCGATAAGCGTCACATCTGTAGTCAGTGTGCCCAGCTTGGCTTTATATTCCATACGCCCCACCAGGTTGGCAAGCGAAGGATTGTCGCAATAAATAACGGGCGCACCGGACTCCATATCTTGCGCAACAAAATAATTAACCTTATAGCGGGAAAAACTGGGGGCCGATACCAGAGGGTTACTGGCGGCTTCTTCTTCAGGAATCAAAAACTCATGAACATTGTCCACCACATCTTGCTGAAATGCATCAAGGTAGCTTTGTACCTTTGGGTTATCCTCATAGAGTTCTCGCGCTTCATGTACAAGCTCCTGAACCAGCGCCAGGGTCACCTCTTGATCTAGCGCCTTGATTTTTTGTACCAGCTCCCGCTGCCACAAAGGAAATTGGCGAACCGTTGTATTTAGCTTTTCCTGCTGGCCGATTATTCTACCTTCAATCTCCTTTTTTTCCTCCTTGGATAGCGCCTTAAACTCTGAACTACTAATGGTTTTACCGTCTTTTAAGGGTGCAAACGTAAAACCACTGGGTGTCGCGAGCAGCTCAACGTCTCGAGCTCTGGCTTCATCCCTGATTTTATTTATCACACTCGCCTGGCGCTCCTGTATATCCTGCTCTAAAGTTTGGCGCTTCCCCTGATACTCGCTACTTTCAAATGCTGTGGGAACGGTATGACATAAATCTTCCACTAATTGTTTTATCGCGCTGCAAAATTCCTTTCCTTTCCCAGCTGGAAAGGAAATCGCTTTCGGCTTGTTCGGACGGGAAAAATCGTTGACATAACACCAGTCAACAGACACCTCCGCATCCTTGGCTCTTTCGCGCAGAAGATCTTTAACCCATTCTTCCCTTCCGGAACTAGGTATGCCCATGGCGTAAATATTAAAGCCATCGGCCACAACGCTTAAAGAAAGGTCAAAAGCTTCAATCGCCCTTTCTTGGCCCAGAGAGAGGTTGCCATCTTCTAGTTCAGAGGTATCTCTAAATTTAAACTGACTCGCATCACAATAGCGGTAGAGTTGCTCAATAGGTAACGAAGCACGAAAATTCAATGTGGTGTCTTTCATAAGTCCCCAAGCCTGACTACTAATAGCAGTCTAATTATTCTGTTCCGCTTCAAAGGTTTTAATCTTTGGCTTATTTGCTCGCAAGCGGATCCAGTTAATACTTTCTCGAATTTGTTTTTGCTGAATCAGTTTTCTCTCCAGGTGATATTTTCCGGAAAAATCCATTAAAAAAAGCCCTAAAAGAATCGTTAGCAAACCCTGCCCAGGGATCACCAGCATTATAATTCCAGAAAATATTAACAATATACCCATCATATTTTTAACTGCGATTATCAAATAATGTATGAAAGGATGCAGGCGTTTTAGGTGACTCACTGGCCGCCGAGTGCTAACAAAGTAATCCTCTGGCAGCTTTATAACCAACCAAGGCACCAGCAAAAGACTACCGAAAAAGGTGATAAGGGATAATAACCCCAACCACCACAGTGCCTCACTGCTCACATTGAACCATTCCGGCAATATCATAACTCGTTCACGATCACTGTTTATCAGCACCGGATAAAAGTGCTTTAATCTCTGGCTCACCCAGTGTTTCGTGATCAACCAACTGCACAACCAGCTGATCAAGCATTCCTTTATTTTTTTCTAAGAGCTCGTAAACTTCATGCTCTACACCTACCAATAAGGCCTTAAGTTCATCATCAACAACTTCCTGAGTATGCTCGCTGATATCACTAAGTTCACCAAGGGTTTGCCCCAGATAAGGATTGCCCGCGCCATTATCTATAGTGACTGGGCCAATACGCTCACTCATTCCCCACTGCGTCAACATTTGGCGCGCCAGCTGTGTTGCGCGACGAAGATCGTCTGCCGCCCCGGTGCTGAGATCGTGATACTCCAAGCGTTCTCCGCAGCGCCCTCCCATTAATACTCGCAGCTGGGCATGCAGATAGGCTTCCGTGTAATTGTGGCGATCCTCAGTCGGCTCTTGCTCTGTTACCCCCAAAGCCCGACCGCGAGGAATCACCGAAACTTTCTTGGGGGGATCCGCCTCAGGGCTTAAAAACGCAGTAAGAGTGTGGCCCGCTTCGTGGTAGGCGATGCGTCTCTTTTCTACCGGGTTTAAGAGTTCGCCGTATTCGATGCCCAGTACGATACGATCGCGGGCGGTTTCGAAGTCTTCTGTATCAATTTTCTTTTTATTATTGCGTGCCGCATTCAGCGCGGCCTCATTCACCAGGTTGGCGATTTCCGCTCCAGAGAAACCCACCGTACGCCTTGCAAGCTCGGCAATATCCACCTCACTGGAAAGAGGGTGGTCTTTAATGTGCACGTTGAAAATCTCCCGTCTTGCCTTTTGATGGGGTAATTCCAAAGTAACTTTACGGTCGAAGCGACCGGGACGAAGTAATGCCGGATCGAGAATATCGGGGCGATTAGTGGCGGCCAGAACAACCACCGTTTCATTGCTATCAAAGCCATCCATTTCAGCAAGAATTTGATTAAGCGTCTGATCCCTTTCATCATTAGCAATCGCAATGCCTGAGCTGCGAGCTCTGCCAATGGAGTCAATTTCATCGATAAATATTAAGGATGGCGTGTCTGCACGCGCTTTGTTGAATAAGTCCCTCACTCTGGATGCGCCTACGCCCACAAACATCTCAACAAACTCTGAGCCACTGACATTAAAAAAGGGAACGCCGGCTTCCCCCGCCGTTGCCTTTGCCAAAAGTGTTTTACCTGTGCCAGGTGGGCCCATTAACAACACGCCACGGGGTATGCGTGCACCCATTTTCAAGTATCTATCCGGCTCCTTTAAATAATCAATAATTTCTTTTAACTCACTTTTTGCCTGATCCAGGCCCGCCACATCATCAAAATCCGTGTCCTCTTTCGTTTGTTCGTAACGCTCTACATTCGCCCGACCTAAGCCACTCATTTTTCCTGGCAAGCCGCTTTGAAGCATACGACGACTGTAAAAGAATAATCCAAATATCAGTAACCAGGGTATAACTGCAATGACTAAACGCAGAAAGATAGGATCTTCATCAGACTGACTCTTGACCTCTACGGCATGTTCTTCGAGATCCCGTAGCAAGTCGACATCATCAATTTCCAGCAGGCGGGTCTTAAATTTTGTGACCATGCTAGAGTCACCACCCAGACCAACTCCCAAACGAAATTCACCGGAAACGTTTTCTCCTTTTATCGTCACGGTACGAACATTGCCTTCTCTGACTTGCTGCTTGAATAACGAATAAGGGACATCACTAAAGCTGCCTCCTTTATCCATTGTCAAAGAGTAAGTCAGCACCATCGCAATAAGCACCCATAAAAAATGATGCATTCGCAGTGAGGAAGGCTGCATGGGATCAAGCGGATCTTTCGGCCCGTGCTCAGAATCATCGGGCTTTTTATTCTCATTCTTATCTAAATTAGGATTTGTCATTTTACTATTATGCCAAGCTTACTCAGAAAAACCATTTAATTAGCTCCCATAAAAAAAGGAGCAGTGATAGCTCCTTTTTTTATGGGGTTGTGCTTACTTATAGTGCTTAGAGGGTTTTAATCAAGAACCTCAACATCCTCTGCTTGTAAACCCTTCTCCCCCTGCCCAGTTTCAAAAGCGACTCTTTGGCCATCTCGCAGAAAACGGCGCCCTTCCCCTCGGATAGATCGAAAATGAACAAATACATCTTGCCCATCATCGCGGGTAATAAAGCCAAAACCTTTCGAGCTGTTAAACCATTTTACTTGTCCAGTATCGCGAGAGCCCGCTGCATGGTCATTAACAGAACTCTGTGCACTGCCAGCTTCCACGTCCTGAGTTTCGTCACCTGCAGCAAGGTTGAGCGATGCAAGCACACACGACACAAGCATAAAAACAAATAAAATCATCGTATCGGGAGAAAATACCCCGGCCGAACCATTCAGAACAAAGGCAGCCAAGAGCGCCATAGTAATACTTATCAAAATATTTCTTATAAAAGAGCTTACGTTCATTACAATCTCACTATGCTAAATGATAAAAGTTGTCATGCCTTTGTGATGATGGGCGGTATTGTTTGCTCAACTACTGACCTGTTCACGGAACAGGTCGCCCTCATCGATTAAACCATCAACCAAAGCGGCATGCGCTAAGACGAAAATATACTTCGGCTGACAGTATTTATGGTATTCAATTTGCTCTCAAGGAAGGGAGGTTTGACGAATGTCGAGTACGCACTTTACCTACGTCACAGCCTAGGTAGTCGTAACCAAAGCTGCATCAACTAGTCACGAAAGTTATTAAACTGAAGCGGCATATCTAAACTCTCTTCCCTGAGTATCGCCATGACGCTTTGCAGGTCATCACGTTTTTTCCCGGTCACCCGAACTTTATCCCCCTGAATGGCGGCCTGCACTTTAAGCTTCTTATCCTTAATCAGCTTAACAATTTTTTTGCAAAGAGCAGACTCAAGACCCTGGCGAATTTGCAGAAGCTGAGTGACCTCCTTACCAGAAGGCTGAACATCGCCATACTCCAAGCATTTAGTGTCCACATTACGTTTGATCAGTTTAGTTTCTACAATCTCCACCAACTGCTTCAGCTGAAAATCGGTACCAGAACTCAGCGTTACATCGGTATCGCTGAGTTCACAACGTGACCCACTGTCTTTTAAATCAAATCGTTTCGATACTTCTCGATTCGCTTGATCTACTGCGTTGGCCACTTCGTGAAGATCCACTTCAGAGACCACATCAAATGATGGCATTTATTTCCTCTGTTTTCAGTACTGCAAATTGTCCATTCGATTGCGCAGTTTAAGTGATTGTGATCAATGAATGCAACTCCACACCA
>DFBZ01000088.1:5394-5747 GCA_002366835.1 Gammaproteobacteria bacterium UBA3067 | reverse complement strand
CAGGCTACAACCCCGGCTAACAAGCTAAAAAGATGCGTCTCCCAAGAAACACTGTCTGACAGGGGGAATATACCAAATATCATCCCGCCATATACGGCAATGATGGTGCTGGCAATAAAAACAGAGCTGAAACTTTGCTCGAATATTCCCTGAGCCACCAAGTAACCAAAGTAACCGAAAATCAGCCCGCTTGCCCCGACGTGAAACGCATTTCTACCGAAAAACCAGACGGCTACGCCCCCAACAACTGCAATAAACAAAGATATCCAGACGTAACGCATAAAACCACGCAAGGACATCAGCCACCCTAGAGTAAACAAAGGCAAAGTATTTAAACCCAGGTGCTCGAAGCT
>DFBZ01000088.1:1468-5266 GCA_002366835.1 Gammaproteobacteria bacterium UBA3067 | reverse complement strand
TCATCAGGCTTATAGGTTTGATTCACCATGACAATCACGGCCTTTCCTTCCACCTGCTCAGAAGCGCCTGGGTTCGCAACCACTCGATTGTCTTGCTGCACGAAGCCCAGGGGTGTCCCCACCCCTGCATCCAGCAACTTTATAACAACTTGCCCCCAACTAAGACCACTTATCGAGACATCAAAGCGATGCGGATGTACACCTTGGTATGTAAATAAATTCTCTAGGATCTGCTCGGTTCCCGGAGCGGCCAGCGCACGCACCAATAACTCGGGATAAGCGCGTACCGGTCTTAATACAGCATCTGCCCGAACGTGTATAAATCGGGATTTATTATTATCGTGCACACACTCGGCAATAACATATGCGCTCACATGCGCCCGTTTAATATGATCAAGAATATCCAGCGTGCAACTATCAGAGCGACGATCATGTGCGTCTTCTGCCAATACCAACACATAGGCGGCCTTGTCGAGGTTCACATTCCGCAGCGCCTCGCTACTTTCTGGCAAAGCCGTATGGTGCACTATGCCAAGAATTTTCAATGACTCTGGTAATCCATCGGGAAATGAAGGGGTTAACAACTGCACAGGAAGCTCGCAAAGCCCGGGGGTATTGCGGATCTGTTGAATCAAGCGCTCAAGATAGGTCACCCTGTCTGTGGAAGGAGTGTTCAGAATTAATATGTGGTCTTGCATCTTTTTCCACCTCCATTGGCCGCGCGCCATTTTCTCACGAGTCTCGATACGGTAATCAATATATTCACCCACCACCTGGGCCAGTAGCGCGATACCTAACAAATAAAGTAACAGGATAGTTGAAATCTGACCGGCAAGGGTCTGGGGAGATAAATCACCGTAACCCACCGTGGTGACTGTTGTCATCGTTAACCAAAAAGCCTGCTGCAACGGCAGGCCTTCAAACACCATCATCAAGCCACTGTGCGCCACTGCCACACACAGCAATAAAACAATTAAACGCCGCAGACGACGCTTAATGGTGAGATCCGTTTGCTCTGAAAACCAATCCCGGCGCCTGTGGCGAACGCGACGTCTTAATACATTTAACATTAATCGGGATATCGTTAGAGTGGTTCGTTAAGAAATTAAAAGTGCTGAGCACTTATCGAAAGTCTAGCACAGCTTCAACCTAGAAACCGCAGCTGGGCTCGCTTGAAAGTGCGTTTATTGGGTCCGACAATACAGTAACAAAAGTGAATAATAGCCGGCTATTTCGGCTTTTTTTGCAAAATTAGCGGGCCCAATAAACGTGCTATCGAGTGAGAAGGCAGGCTCACCCAGCAGGTGAAAGCTCTATTTTTAAAAGAACTTACTATAGCAGTGTAAACTTCCAGTTTGGGCCGGCCAACTGCGGTTTCTAGGTTTAATTAACTGCGATTTTTCTCCACGTAATCGATCAAGGCCAGGGCTGCTTCGCGCTTTAAACCCAGTTTATCATCAGGCTTAAGCTCATAAGCTCCAGCCAACTGAATAAAATCTTCCGAGCTTAAGGAGATGGAAAGACGAGGGCGTTTGGCGCGACGAGAAACAGGCAGGCCCAAGATCTGGCGTACGCGATCCGATGGATTTAAGCCCATTTCAAGCGCTTCCCGGCGAATCACCTCTTGAATTTCTTCGCCCAAATCAAATGCCACTTGCACCGCTTTGACAGCTTCCGCTTCTTTTTGCCATTTTTCCGGCATATTTTTTTTCGTCACGGACTTGCCTTCCCTGCCGGCCAGAGTTCACGAATATCACTAAGGGGGCGATAAAGAGTCAGTAGAACATCTGTCTCACCACTGCCCCACACCTCTATTTCTAGGGCATGAGTTCCTTCACCATTACAGAGGCAATAGTAATCAAAAGGTTCACCGCTACCTTCAGTAGCCGGAGGTTGTGAACCGCGATAATCTTGCCGATAAAAATAGCCTCGCTCAGACTGGCCATCTTGCTCATAGGTTTCCGCAAGCCAAGACGATAATGGCCCGTCGCTCGCTTTAACCTGCAGGCATGCGGGAAGCTCGTCTTCAAATATGCCGGAAAATTGATCCATATCGAAAAGGGCTTCCACGTCCCCGCGCTCTACTTTTATCGAAAAAGCCGCACTACTTTCACCGTCTTCCTCAATAATGGAGAAAAATATAGCTTGCCCAGTTTCACCTTGTAATATCCACTCGGGCTCATGACTAAACTCAAATTGACTGGTGTTTACTTCCAGCACTTCCAGCATTGCGTTACGAAGAAGTGAGGGCAAGGCGAAGCTATCGTCCAGCTTCAAGAAGTCACCCACTGACAACTGCCGAGGGTGTGCTAATTTCGGCTGGCCTGACTCTGTCTTTCCTCGGAGTTTATTGAAAAGTTTTTTCATGCGCGCTCAAACACCTGCATTTTAATTTCACAAACTATCGCGTCTTTACTTATTCGCTTTTTGATTTCAAGCGTGCAAGTACCGATTGTGCGTTACTATCCTGCTCGCCAATACCCGCAGCTTTGAGTTTATCCTGCAAGCTCTTATCACTGGTTTCTTCTTCCAGTGTTTCTGATGCTTTAAGACGGTCTTCGAAATCTACCTGGCGCTTTTTAATGCGCTCTAGTGACTCCTTGGCACTGGACATTTTTGAGTTCGTTGCCGCAAAATTATCCGTAATGGCCGCAGTCGCCTTTTGCACACTTTCTGTTGTTTTAACCATTGAAAGCTGGCGCTCGTGATCTTTTATCAGGCGCTCACTTTTGCGCACCAGCTCCTTAAGACGCTCGGCATGAGACTGAAAACTATTGACCACTTCGTCTTGCTCGGTTTTTTCTATTTCCAGTGTGGAAATTTTTTCAGCCACTTCAAGTGCTAGCGCTTCGTCACCTTTATCCAGTGCTTTCACTGCATAGCCTTCGTGCTCTGCGATGGAATCATTAATGCGTCGCAGCTCTCGCTCGGCTTGCATCTGTTTTGCCATTACACCGGTTAGGTCTCGCTTTGCTTTTTCCATATGGTTTTCAGCATCCTTTATCTCTTGCTCCAAGATACGAATGGCGTTGGCATCCACAACTGCCTCGCCCGCTTCACGAGCACCACCTCTTACTGCCGTCATGATTTTTTTAAACACATTCATTGTATATTCCTCGGTAAAAAATTAATTTAACGGTTTTTTAGCAAACTCGACAATTGTTTAGGTCGCATTCAAATATGAGAGCAAGTTAAATAGTTACGACTAAACAAGAAATTCTTCTAGGGCCGACAAGGCCTCCACGGTGNNTCAACACTATGACCTCATGAGCGACATCATCAAAGCTGGAGGTCACGGCCATTGCACCAAAGATGGCGTACTTATCGCCAATGCGAGCAAAAGATGAGAGAGGCATGGGGATATTCATATTAAGCATGGTTTCCAGCATATCCGCGCGTTTTTTTTGATTCACCTCGCTTTCATCCCACAGATAAGCAATACATAAAATCTGGGAATCCGTAATGGAAAGATAGACAGGGACTTCTTCCAATTCACCAACAATAATCTGCAATACTTCTACTTCACCGGGGATAATTTGCACATCGAACCTGGCCCCCTCATAACTGTTCTGTTCTGAAAAACGTAGTGCGATGTCCTGAATAGACATAGTTAAAGCTCCAGCCTTGTTGACATATTATGTCAGAAAAAGATAATACGCTTGACATATTATGTCAAGCAAAGAAATGAAAAGAATAAACCTGACGAAGAAGCAGGCATCACCAGTAAGACATTCAATCCTATTTCGGGTTTCATAAACAGCCACAAAATAAAACAATGAGAATAATGAAAGGGGGGGG
>DFBZ01000088.1:0-1436 GCA_002366835.1 Gammaproteobacteria bacterium UBA3067 | reverse complement strand
GGGGGGGGTAAGGAAACACCGAGAATTAAGTTTATTCGAGGCGAGTTCGGTACACTTCACTCAGAGGTAAACGCTGCGAGCGAGCCAAATCAAGAGCCTGAGCAGTCAAAGGTTTCATACCATCTGCTTCAGCCTGTGTTTGAATATCTTCAACTAGCACACCTTCTTTGATAAGGCCGCGCATTTCTGGAGTCACTTGCAGTAGCTCGTACACGGCTTGTCGACCCGCCACGCCAGTATACTGACACTCTTCGCAGCCTTCGCCTTTAACAAAGTGCTCATCGCCATTGAGATGTAATTGATCCCGAATATAAGGCTCAACATTCTCTTCGCGCAAACAGTGTGGGCAGTTACGGCGCACCAGTCGCTGCGCAAGAACACCGACGAGGGTACTACTTACTAGGTAGGGTTCAATGCCCATTTCAAGCAACCTGACCACGGTGGAAGCGGCACTGTTCGTATGCAACGTACTCAAAACAAGGTGCCCCGTTAAGGCGCTTTCAATGGCCATGCGTGCCGTTTCCATGTCCCGAATCTCTCCCACCATAATGACATCAGGGTCATGACGAAGAATATGACGCAAAGCCCGTGCAAAGCTGTATCCCGTCTGATGATTCACCTGCACCTGTGTTAGCCCGTCAAGGTGGTATTCGACCGGATCCTCAACGGTAATCAAATTAACACCTGTCTGACGAACTTGAGAAATGGCGGTGTAGAGTGTTGTGGATTTGCCCGATCCAGTGGGGCCGGTGACCAGAAATATGCCGCTATTCGCACTCAACATGCTTTTCAGGCGATCCGAATCACTTCCGCTAAACCCTAAATCATCAAAATCCCGCCTTGCGAATTCGGTATCGAGCAGGCGAATAACGACACTTTCACCGTACAAAGCGGGTATCACGGAGATACGCAAATCTACCGATTTATTCAAATAGTTGATGCGGGCACGCCCATCTTGAGGAAGCCTGCGCTCAGAAATATCCATATTGCCCAGGATCTTGATACGACTGGCAACAGCCGGTAACAGCTGTTTGCTAAAACTGCGCACCCATTGCAGGGTACCGTTCACTCGGAAATACACATTCGCATTAGTTTGCTCAGGGCGCACATGGATGTCAGAAGCTTTTCTCACCAGTGCATCGGTCATTAAATTCTGCACCAACTGCACGATGGGTTGCTCATTGGCCTGCTCCTCCACCACATCATCAGATTCATTGGCAGGGGTGGTTAAGGGCTCCACCAGCAAGGAGTCTAGCGCCTCGCTGTAATCGTCCCGCTGATAGTGAGTGCTAATAGCGTAGGCAATATCTTCAGGCAGGGCTACGGCAATTTCCATCACTTTATGGGTAAGAAAGCGCAAGGTATTAATGAGTTCCAAATCAGTAGGGTCACTGACGGCAACAACAATCCGTTCCTCGTCTTCAATCAGGGGCATC